>JANSYB010000293.1 GCA_024742655.1 Paracoccaceae bacterium
CATGCGCATCCCGCGCTGGTCGCGGCGCTGACCGAACAGGCGGGCCAGCTGTGGCACACCTCGAACCTCTACAACATCCCCCGGCAACAGGAGCTGGCCGACAAGCTGGTGGCGGCCACCTTTGCCGACACGGTGTTCTTTACCAATTCCGGCACCGAAAGCTGCGAATTGGCCGTCAAGATGGCGCGCAAGTATTTCTACGACAAGGAACAGCCCGAGCGGATCGAGATCATCGCCTTCGAAGGCTCGTTCCATGGCCGTTCCGCCGCCGGCATCGCCGCGGCCGGATCGGAAAAGATGACCAAGGGGTTCGGCCCTTTGCTGCCGGGGTTCAAACATGTGGGCTGGGGCGATCATGACGGGTTGCACGCCGCGATCACAGAAACCACGGCGGCGATCCTGATCGAGCCCGTGCAGGGTGAGGGCGGCATCCGCCCGCTGCCCGATCAATGCCTCAAGGGGTTGCGCGATCTGTGCGATGAAAAGGGCATCCTGCTGATCCTCGATGAGGTGCAGTGCGGCATGGGCCGAACCGGCAAGCTGTTCGCCCATGAGTGGGCCGGGGTCGAGCCAGACATCATGATGGTGGCCAAGGGTATCGGCGGGGGCTTCCCCCTTGGTGCGGTGCTGGCCACCGAGGAGGCGGCAAGCGGCATGACGGCGGGCACACATGGATCGACCTACGGGGGCAATCCGCTGGCCTGTGCGGTGGGCTGTGCAGTGATGGATCATGTGGCCGATCCGGCCTTTCTCTGCGATGTAAACCGCAAGGCGGGCCTGTTGCGGCAGAAGCTTGAAGGGCTGGTGGATGCGCATCCGGCGGTTTTTGAACTGGTGCGCGGTTCGGGCCTCATGCTGGGCCTCAAGTGCAGGGCGCCGGTGGGTGACGTGGTCTCGGCTGCCTACGACCAACTCATGGCGACCGTGCCGGCGGCCGATAACACTTTGCGCCTTCTGCCGCCCCTGACGATCACCGAGGAAGAGATCACCGAGGCCGTTGCCCGTATTGACGCCGCCGCGGATGCCGTAAGCCAGGGCGCGCGCGCAGCGACGGCCTAACTCTCTATTGTGCAAGAAACACTCCGGGGGTCCGCGGGGCGATGTCCCTGTCACCCCTTTGACAGAAAGTTCCGACCGATGAACCATTTTCTCGACATTCACAAGACAGACCCGGCCGATCTGCGGGGCATCATCGACAGCGCCCGGGCAATGAAAGGGACGCGCGCCGGCCGGCCACGCGGGACGCGCGATGACGAACGTCCGCTTGAGGGCCGTACGGTCGCCCTTATCTTTGAAAAGCCGTCCACCCGCACGCGCGTCAGTTTCGACGTGGGTGTGCGCCAGATGGGCGGAGAGACGATGGTTCTGTCCGGTGCGGATATGCAGCTTGGCCACGGCGAGACGATTGCGGATACCGCCCGTGTGATGAGCCGCTATGTCGATCTGATCATGATCCGGACCTTTGACGAATCCGTTCTGATCGACATGTCCGAGTTTTCGGATGTGCCGGTCATCAACGGTTTGACGGATCGCACCCACCCCTGCCAGATCATGGCGGATGTCATGACTTTCGAGGAACATCGTGGCCCGATCGCCGGCAAGAAGGTCGTGTGGTCGGGGGACGGCAACAATGTTTGCTCCTCGTTTCTGCATGCCGCGGCGCAGTTCGGTTTTGATCTCACCTTCACCGGCCCGGCCCAGCTTGACCCCGAAGAGGAATTCGTCGGGCTGGCACGCAAGGCCGGCCGCAAGATCACCATCGAGCGCGACCCCTACAAGGCGGTCGAGGGCGCGGATCTTGTCGTGACGGACACCTGGGTCTCAATGCATGACAGCCAGTCCAGCAAGGAGCGTCGGCACAATATGCTGCGCCCCTATCAGGTCAACGAAGAGTTGATGCGCCATGCCAAGCCCGATGCGCTTTTCATGCACTGCCTGCCCGCGCATCGCGAAGAAGAGGTGACGAGTGCCGTCATGGACGGGCCGCGCTCGGTGATCTTCGACGAGGCGGAAAACCGGCTGCATGCGCAAAAGGCGATCATGCGGTGGTGTCTCGGCGTCTGAGCCTGTGTGTGAAATGGCGCCATTGGCGTCCTGCCGGCCTCGGTCGCGGATGACGCGTTCCCCTTGCACCTGTGGATCAGTGCAATAGGCTAACCCTCTCGTTGACCGCACAGGGTATCAGGATGCCACAGGCACAGATCGGGGTATATGGGTTGGGCACCATGGGCAGTGCGCTGGCACTCAACATGGCTGAAAAGGGCTTTGAGGTTGCGGTCACCAACCGTGAAACCGAATGGATTGCCGATTTCGTGTCCGAAGCCGGGGCGTTGCAGACGCGCCTGCATCCGCATGAGAGCCTGGAGCGTTTCGTCGAGGACATAAAGCCGCCCCGGGTCATCCTGTTCATGATCCCGTCGGGCGCGCCTATGGACGCCGTTATCGCGACGATCAGCCCCTTGCTGGATGAGGGCGACACGATCATCGATGGCGGCAACGCCGATTTCCACGACACGCGCCGCCGGTCCGCGGCGTTGACCGAAAAGGGTCTGCACTTCGTCGGAATGGGCGTGTCGGGTGGCGAGAAGGGCGCGCGGCATGGCCCTTCGATGATGGTGGGTGGCACCGACCATAGCTGGACGCAGTTGAGCGATATCCTGCGCGCCATCGCGGCGCGCCACGACGGGGACCCGTGTGTCGATCACCTGGGCCCGGACGGGGCCGGGCATTTCGTCAAGACGGTGCATAACGGGATCGAATATGCCGACATGCAGGTCATCGCGGAGCTTTACAGTCTTTTGCGCAACGGCGCCGCCTGGCCCCCGGCCGAGATCGGCAAGCTGTTTGCCGAATGGGACAAGGGGCCGCTGAAATCCTACCTGGTCGAGATCACCGGCACGCTTTTGCAATATGCCGATCCTGAGACGGGCCATCCGATGGTCGATGTGATCAAGGATGCCGCCGGGCAAAAGGGGACGGGCCGCTGGACCGTGGTCGAGGCGGTGCGCATGGGGCAGGCCGCCAACATGATCGAGGCGGCGGTCGGTGCGCGCAGCTGGTCCTCGGAAAAGGAAACCCGGCAGGCCGCACAGGAACGGTTGGGCGACGGGCGCGCGGCACTTGATCTCAACGCCGCCGTGCTGGCCGACGCGTTTCTGGCCGCGCGGGTGCTGTGTTACGCGCAGGGCTTCCGGATCCTCGCGGCGGCCTCGGACGAATATGACTGGTCGCTGGATTTCGCCCGGATCGCCGAGATATGGCGGGAAGGGTGCATCATCCGCTCGGCGCTGCTCGATGATATCGCGCAGGCGTTCCGGGGCGACTTGCCACGCGGGCAATTGATCCTGTCACCGACGTTTTCCGAACTGCTGGGCCGGACGATACCGGCCCTGCGCGAGGTTGTCGCCGCGTCGGTCGCGGGCGGGCATGCCGTGCCCGCACTGGCCGCCGCGCTGGGGTGGTACGACACCATGCGGCAGGGCTTCGGCAGTGCCAATATCATTCAGGCACAGCGCGATTTCTTCGGGTATCACGGGTTCGAGCGCCTTGGGCGCGAGGGAAAACACCACGGGCCCTGGTGGGATTGACCGGCCCCGTCAGCCGTCATGCGCCGTCTTGCTGTCCTCGGGGGCCTGATCGCGGTCGACCATGCCGTAATCACGGATGATCGAAACGACCCGCAGCCGGTAGTCCGAGAACATGATCTCGCGCCCGGCCTTTTGCGCGCCGCGATGCGCGGCCAGCGTACGCCAGCGCTTCACCGCCGCCTCATCCTCCCAGAAGCTGAGCGACAAGAGCTTGTCCGGATTGGTCAGGCTCTGGAAACGCTCGACAGAGATGAAGCCGTCGACCTGTTCGGCAAGCGGGCGCATCTGGGCCGCCATGTCCAGATAGGCGTCTTTCTGTCCTTCGGCGGGGATGACCTCGAAAATGATACCGATCATGTCGCGTCTCCATGTGGTGTAAGGCCCAGTTTCGGGAAAGTCCGGCGAACGTGCAACTCGATCCTGTGGCAATGTGGCTGCGAGGCTTAGCCGAACCAACCCGCATGACCCCGGCCGGGCCGAAAGAAAATGAAAATTTTCTTGCCCGTTTTCTGCGCAGAAAACGGCGCCGGGTATCAGGCCAGATTGTGCTCCATATAAGGCCAGTATAGAGTTTCGGATATGGCCTTGCCCGTTGAAACCTTTTTCCTGAACCCTGATGCCGAGGGGACGCTGCAGGCGCAGATCCAGCAGATGATCGCCGAGGGCATCCTGTCGGGTCGGTTCCGTAAAGGCGAACGGTTGCCCTCGTCGCGGAAACTGGCGCAGCATCTTGGCATCAGCCGGATCACCGTGACGCTGGCCTATACCGAATTGCAGGCCAACGATTACATCGAAAGCCGGGACCGGTCGGGCTTTTACGTCTCGGCGAACGCCCCTGAACCACCGCGTTTCCTGCCCAGTCAGCCGCGCCGTGACACAATCGACTGGTCGCGCGCGCTTGGCCGCCGTTTTACCGGCGGGGCCAC
>JANSYB010000653.1 GCA_024742655.1 Paracoccaceae bacterium
AGCGGCGCGGTGCTGGAGGCCGATCTGGTGGTGGGGGCGGACGGGCTGCATTCGGTGGCCCGCAAGGTGCTGAACGGCACGTTGGCCCCGTTTTTCACCCGCCAGGTGGCATGGCGCGCGGTGGTGCCCCTTGATGACACCGGCCCGGCCGAGGCGCGGGTGGATATGGGCCCGCTGCGCCATGTGGTCAGTTATCCGCTGCGCGACGGCCGGATGCGCAACGTCGTGGCGGTGCAGGAACGTGCCGCCTGGAGCGCCGAAAGCTGGAGCCAGGAAGACGACCCCGACGCGATGCGCGCCGCCTTTGCCGATTTCGGCCCCACGGTTCGCGATCTGCTGGGGCGGGTCGAGCGCGTGCATCTTTGGGGTCTGTTCCGGCATCCCGTCGCGCCGGTCTGGCACAGGGAGGGGGTTGTGCTTTTGGGGGACGCGGCGCACCCGACGCTGCCCTTCATGGCACAGGGGGCCTGCATGGCCCTCGAGGATGCCTGGGCGCTTGGTCACATGCTGGAAACCGGCGGGTCACTGGAGGCCGCGCTACCGGCCTATCAGGCCATCCGGCAGGGCCGGGTCCGCAAGGTTGTCGACACGGCAAGCCGCAATGCGTGGAAGTATCACCTGTCGTTTCCGCCCCTGCGGTGGGCGGCGCACACGGTCTTGCGCACCGGTGGGGCACTTATGCCCGAACGGCTGGCGGGGCAGTTCGACTGGATCTACGGCTACGACGTCACGCAGGCGGGATAACGGCAGAAAATTCTGCGAACTTTCAAGGCTCAGAGATCGAACGTCACCCATATGGGCACATGATCCGACGGTTTTTCGCGCGCGCGGATTTCCTTGTCGATGCCGCAATCCGTCATCATGTCGGCGGCTTGCGGGCTGAGAAGGAAGTGATCGATGCGAATGCCATCGTCGCGGTTCCATGCCCCGGCCTGATAATCCCAGAATGTATAATGCCCCGGGCCTTGGACACGGGCGCGGAACGCCTCTGTCAGGCCAAGGTTCACCAGGCGGCGGAAGGCCGCGCGACTGTCCGGCAGGGCCAGGGCATCCTCGCGCCACGCCTCGGGACGCTTGGCATCCTCATCCTGCGGGATCACGTTGTAATCGCCGGCCAGCAGAAAGGGCTCTTCGCTGTCCAGCAGATCCCGGGCACGGGCCTCGAGCCGCCGCATCCAGCTCAGCTTGTAGTCATATTTCGGCCCCGGCGCGGGATTGCCGTTGGGCAGATAAAGGCCGCAGACCCGCATCGCCGCGATGTCGCCCACGACAGTCGCCTCGATCCAGCGGGCCTGTACGTCACTGTCGTCACCCGGCAAACCCCGGCTGACATCCTCAAGCGGATGCTTGGACAGGATGGCCACCCCGTTGAAGCCTTTCTGGCCGTGGGTCGCCACGTTGTAGCCGCGCTCCTCGAAGGGCTCGTGCGGAAAACCCTCGTCGACCGACTTGATCTCCTGCAGAAGCGCGATGTCGGGTTGCGCCTCGTCCAACCAGTCAAGCAGGGCCGGCAGCCGGGCCTTGATCCCGTTGATGTTGAAGCTGGCGATCTTCATGTGCTGTCTCCCGTTGGCCTGACTGCCTCTATCGCCCAGCCGCGACAGCGAGGCAAGAGGGGCAATCGGGCGGTCAATTCACCATTCCCGCATAGGATGATTCGGGCTTCGCTGATACGGCGCGATCTTTTCCTGCACGAAATACCGCCTCTATCCGGCCTGTGGATAACAATTTTTTCTGATGGCCATGGGCGTCTCAAGCCGAAAGTTTTTCAAAATGTTGTGATGCCCCGACGGGCGAGTCCCGCGTTGTGGATAAAACTTTAACGTGCATTTTGCGCTTGCGAAACGCGCTAGGCGTGTAATCGTTTCAGGGCATTCAACACCAACAGGAGAACCACATGTCTGCACTGAGAAAGCACGTTACCGAAATCGCACACTCGGTAGAAGTCACCCGCTCCCTG
>JANSYB010000290.1 GCA_024742655.1 Paracoccaceae bacterium
GGGCATTGTCAGTGATAAGGACGCCGAGGCGATGAGGGAAGGCCTGCTCACGGTCTTGTCAGAGATCGACGGCGGCACCTTCGCCTTTTCCGCCGCTTTGGAAGACATCCACATGAATGTCGAGGCGCGCCTGAAAGAGATTATCGGCGAGCCGGCCGGCCGTCTGCATACCGGCCGCAGTCGGAACGATCAGGTCGCCACCGATTTCAAACTCTGGGTGCGCGATCAGCTGGATGCGGTCGAGACCGGCCTGCTGGCGCTGATGCGCGCACTTGTCGCGCAGGCCGAGGCCGGGGCGGAGTGGGTTATGCCGGGCTTTACCCATCTGCAGGTGGCGCAGCCGGTCACGTGGGGCCACCACTTGATGGCCTATGTCGAGATGTTCGGGCGGGACCTGGGCCGCGTGCGCGACGCCCGGGCACGGATGAACGAATGCCCGCTGGGGGCGGCGGCCCTTGCCGGCACGTCCTTTCCCATCGACCGGGAGATGACGGCGAAGGAGCTGGGTTTCGATCGCCCGGCGGCCAACAGCCTCGACGCGGTCAGTGACCGGGATTTCGCGCTGGAATTCCTAGGTGCGGCCAGCATCTGTGCCATGCATCTCAGCCGCATGGCCGAAGAACTGGTGATCTGGTCCAGCGCCCAGTTCCGCTTTGTCACGCTCAGCGACCGGTTCTCGACCGGGTCGTCGATCATGCCGCAGAAGAAAAACCCCGACGCGGCCGAACTGATCCGGGCCAAGATCGGGCGTATCTTCGGGGCCAACGTGGCGCTGATGACGGTGATGAAGGGGCTGCCGCTGGCCTATTCCAAGGACATGCAGGAAGACAAGGAACAGGTCTTTGACGCCGCCGACAACCTGATGCTGGCATTGGCGGCGATGGAAGGCATGGTGCGTGACATGACCGCCAACCGCGAGGTGCTGGAAGCGGCGGCGGCCACGGGTTTCAGCACCGCGACCGATCTGGCCGACTGGCTGGTGCGGGTGCTGGGCATGCCCTTCCGCGACGCGCATCATGTGACCGGTGCGCTGGTCGCCATGGCCGAACAGCAGGGGTGCGACCTGCCGGAGCTTTCGCTGGCCGACATGCAATCCGTACATGGCGAAATCACTCAGTCGGTCTATGATGTTCTGGGTGTGCACAACTCGGTTGCATCCCGTACGAGCTATGGCGGGACCGCGCCCGACCGTGTGCGCGAGCAAATCGCCCGCTGGAAGGAGAGTTTGACATGAAACGCCTTATGGTCCTGTTGAGTGCCGGCATGCTGGCCGCCTGTGGTGTGGACGGAGAACCGATCCAGCCGTCGGTGACGACGAATGTCGGGGTCGGATCGAACGGCGTCAGCGGTGGCATCGGCACCACGATCGTCCGGGGCAAGATGTCCGTCCATGTCGGCACGTCGCTGTGAAGTACGTCTTTCTTGCACTGGCCGTCTGGGGGTCGATCCACCCGATGGCCTATTTCATCCAGTGGTTCAACGCCAACGGGTATGACCTGATGGCCATGGTGGACGCCTGGCATGTCAACGCGGCGACCAGCGGGCTGGTCTGGGACCTGACGATCGCCGCCGTCGCCCTGACGCTGTGGGTGATCTGGGAGGCCGTTCAAAAGCGCGACTGGCTGCGCCTGATCGCGATCCCGGCCACCTTCTGTATCGGGGTCAGTTGCGGTCTGCCGCTTTATCTTTACTTGCGGATGCGCCGGGGATAGGCCCCGAAGCCGAAAATCATCTGGCCAGGAAAACCCATGGATCATTTTCTGTACCGTGACGGCGCGCTCTACGCCGAGGACGTACCGGTGGCCGAGATCGCGGCCCGCGTCGGCACACCCTTCTATTGCTATTCCACGGCGACCCTGACACGGCATTTCCGCCTGTTCGATGAGGCGCTCGAAGGCACCGATCACCTGGTCTGCTATGCGATGAAGGCCGCAAGCAACCAGGCCATTCTCAAGACGCTGGCGGGACTGGGCGCGGGGATGGATGTGGTCTCGGGCGGGGAGTACGCGCGCGCGCGGGCGGCGGGCGTGCCGGGCGAGAAGATCGTGTTTTCGGGAGTGGGCAAAACACGTCAGGAAATGCGCCTCGCACTGGAAGGCGGGATCCGCCAGTTCAACGTCGAGTCCGAGCCCGAGATGCGCGCCCTGAGCGAGGTCGCGATGTCATTGGGCACCAGGGCGCCGATCACGATCCGGGTGAACCCGGACGTCGATGCCAAGACCCACGCCAAGATCGCCACCGGCAAGAGCGAGAACAAGTTCGGCATCCCGATCGCGCGCGCCCGCGAGGTCTATGCCGAGGCCGCGGCCCTGCCGGGGCTGGAGGTCATCGGGATCGACGTGCACATCGGCAGCCAGCTGACGGAGCTGGAGCCTTTCCGGCTTGCCTATCTCAAGGTGGCCGAATTGACCGAAACGCTGCGCGCGGATGGACATGACATCCGGCGGCTGGATCTGGGCGGCGGTCTGGGAATACCCTATGCCCGCTCGAACGAGGCGCCGCCTCTGCCCACCGATTACGGTGCGCTGATCAAGGAGACGGTCGGGCATCTGGGCTGCGAGATCGAGATCGAGCCGGGTCGGCTGGTGGCGGGAAACGCGGGGATCCTGGTAAGCCGCGTGATCTACGTCAAAGAGGGCGAGGGGCGAAACTTCCTGATCCTCGACGGGGCGATGAACGACCTGATTCGCCCCGCGATGTACGATGCCCATCACGACATTGTCCCGGTGCTGGAGCCCACGCCGGGCGCAGAGCAGACGCCCTATGACATTGTCGGGCCGGTTTGCGAATCCGGCGATACCTTTGCCAGGGGGCGCATGATGCCGCCGCTTGCAGAGGGTGACCTGGTGGCGTTTCGCGGGGCAGGCGCCTATGGCGCGGTGATGGCCAGCGAATACAACACGCGGCCCCTTGTGCCCGAAGTTCTGGTGCATGAGCATCAATTCGCTGTCATTCGGGCACGTCCGACCTTTGACGAGATGATAAATCGAGATACCATACCTGAATGGCTGTGACGCGATCGGCGCGTCCGGCCTGAACGGGAAGGACGCATGGCCAAGGATCGCGCGCAGATCAATCCTGTACTCAAACGGCTCCGGTGGCCGCTGACCCTGACATGGGCCGGCCTGATCGCGGAGCGTGTGGTGCACGCGTTCTGGCCATTGTGGAGCGTGCTGGCCGTGGCCGCCGCCCTTCTGATGATGGGTGCGCAGGATTATGCACGGGTCGAAATCGTCTGGAGTGTCGGCGTTCTGGCCCTGCTCCTGGCCGCGGTGTTTGCCGTGCGTGGCGCAGGCCGGTTCCGTTGGCCGACGCGTCAGGATGCCATCGACCGCATAGATGCGCATTTGCCCGGCCATCCCCTGACGGCCCTTGGGGATGCCCAGGTCATTGGTGGCGGCGATGCCGGATCGGAAGCCTTGTGGCAGGCCCATCTGGCCCGAATGGAGCGCCGCGCCGCCGAGGCGGGCCCGGTGCAGCCGGATTTGAAACTTTCCCGCAAGGACCCTTTCGGTTTGCGTTATGTCGCGTTGCTGGGTCTTGTCGTGGCACTGCTGTTCGGATCGGTCTGGCGTGCCGGGTCGGTGGCGCAGATGGGCCCCGCCACGGACCTTGCGGGTGGCCCCGCCTGGGAAGGGTGGATCGAACCGCCCGCCTATACCGGTCTGCCCAGTCTCTACCTCAAGGACCAGACGGATGGGATCACCGTACCCGAGGGCAGCCGCGTAACCGTCCGCCTTTATGGTGAATTGGGTGCGCTGAGCGTGGCCGAAACCGTGTCCGGCCACACAGAGGATATCGGCGCGGCGACCGACCCCGAGCAAAGTTTCGACATCACGATAGATGGCACGCTGCGCATCGACGGGCCGGGCGGGCAGGAGTGGACGGTCACGGCCATTCAGGATGCCACGCCGGCGGTGACGGTTGTGCCCGACGCGCTGGACGTGACCTATGATGGTCAGATGAGCCAGCCGTTCGAGGCAACCGATGATTATGGCGTCGTCGGTGGTACGGCGACCTTCCGGCTGGATACTGAACGTCTGGATCGCCGCTACGGCCTCGCCACCCAACAGGATCCGCGCGAACCGATCACACTTGATCTGCCGATGCCGATCACCGGCGACCGGGCCGATTTCCGCGAAACCCTGATTGAAAACCTGTCGCAACATCCCTGGGCGCACCTGCCGGTGACCCTCACGCTCGAGGTCGCTGATGCCAACGGCCAGAGCGGCACCAGCGAGGCGTTTGCGATGGACCTTCCGGCGCGGCGGTTCTTTGATCCGCTGGCCGCCGCCGTGATCGAACAACGCCGTGACCTGCTGTGGGCCAAGGCCAACGCGCCGCGCGTCACCCAAATCCTGCGCGCTGTGTCACATCGGCCGGAACCCGGCCTGTTCCGGTCCGAGACAGCGTATCTGAAGCTGCGGGTGATCCTGCGGCGCCTCGAGACGCTGGCCCGGCATGACAGCCTGACGGACGACGCGCAGGCGGAGATCGCGACCGCGCTTTGGGATCTGGCCATCCTTCTTGAGGA
>JANSYB010000087.1 GCA_024742655.1 Paracoccaceae bacterium
CATGGGCCTTCTTTGACACGACGGACGCGGTGTTCCTGCCCCCGCATCGCGCCGGTCTGCTGACCGCCGCGCGCCAGACGCTGGCCTCGCGCCTGAAGAAGGGCAAGACGCCGGACGTGAACATCGACAGTTTCGCGCCGCCGCTCAGGGGCCACGGCGCGGCCTTTGTCACACTGCAGAAAGAGGGGCGTTTGCGCGGCTGTATCGGGTCGCTGCGCGCGTATCAGCCGCTGATCCGCGACGTGGTCGAGAATACCGTGAAATCCGGCTTCAGCGACCCCCGTTTCCGGCCACTGGAGGTGGACGAGATGACGACGGTCCGGATCAAGATCGCCGTGCTGTCCCCGTCGGCGCCTATGCAATTCGAAAGCGAGGCCGCCCTGCTGGACCAGATCGTGCCGGAACGTGACGGTCTGATCCTGTCCGATCAGGACAAGAGGGGCGTGTTCCTGCCCATGGTCTGGGAAAGCCTGCCCACGCCCGAGGCCTTTCTGAACGGTCTTAAGGTCAAGGCCGGCCTGCCGAAGGATCACTGGAGCGAGACCGTGCAAATCCACCGTTTCTGCGCCGAAAGCTTTGCCGAACCAGACAGCGCCTAGGCCCGGTTCGACACCTCGATCAGATTGCCATCGGGATCACGCAGATAGACCGAGACGAGCCGCCCCTGCGCGCCGGTGCGATCCACGGGCCCCTCCAGCACCGGCAGGTCAAGCGATTCCCAATGCGCCAACCAGTCGGCGACAGGCGTCTCGCTGAGAAAACACAGATCTGCACTGCCGGGGGTGGGACGGGTCGCCTTGGGTTCGAACTCCGCCCCCGCCTGATGCAGGTTGATTTTCTGCTGGCCGAACCCGAGCGCCCAGCGTTGCTTTCCGCCGCCTGCCGCAAAACTCTGCGGCGTCATGCCAAGGGCCGCCTCGTAAAAATCGATCGTTGCCTGCAGGTCGGAAACCGTCAGAACGAGGTGGTCAAGAGACTGGATTTTTGGTGCCATTTTCAGATTGCTCCGATCTGCGGGCCAATCTAGCTTGCCGCCATGGATACGCCAGACCAAATCCTGCACGACGTCATGGACACCGCCCGCGCGCGGGCGCTCGAGGCGACATTGGGTCAGGCGCCGGGCCTGTCCACCGGCGCGGCATTGCCCCCGTTCTTTCACCAGATCTATTTCTGGGAACCACGCCCGCCCGAGGCACTGGGCCGGGACGGTCATCCCAAGGTGGGCGGCCTCATTCCGGACATGGGCCTGCCCCGGCGGATGTGGGCCGGTGGGCGGCTGGAGTTTCTGACGCCGCTACGCGCCGGCCAGCCCGCCGCGCGCCGCACTTTTCGCGAAAAGGCCGTGCAAAAGCAGGGCCGCACCGGCCCTTTGGGTTTCGTCACCCTGCGGCACGAAATCTGGCAGGACGACACCTGCTGCCTGCGCGAATGGCAGGATCTCGTCTATCGAGAGGATCCGGGCGACGGCCCCAAACCGACACCGCCGCAGGCACGGCAAGACGAGGATACCTACGAAACCGCCGGGTTCAACTCGACGACGCTGTTTCGCTATTCGGCGCTGACGTTCAACGGCCACCGTATCCACTACGACGAGGAATATTCCCGCACAGTCGAAGGGTATGACGGGCTTGTCGTGCACGGCCCCCTGCTGGCGCAGCTTCTGATGCTGATGGCTGAACGCCGGCTTGGGCAATTGCGCAGCTTCGCGTTCCGCGCCACCAGCCCGCTGATGCATCACGAGACCGCGCAGCTATGCTGGAAAAACGATGGAATCTGCTGGGTGCGCGGCCCCGACGGGCGGCAATGCATGGAGGCGCAGGCGGGCTAACCCGGCAGGGACACATCCGGCCGAAAACCGTTCGGAATTTCGTCCACGCCGTCCAGCAACAGATTCGCCATGACCTGCCCCACCCTGGGCGCCATGCCGAACCCGATCTTGAACCCGCCATTGGCGATGAACTGGCCGGGATGCAGCGGATGCGCGCCCAGCATCGGGGCGCGCGACCGCGCACGCGGCCGCAACCCGGCCCACCGCTCGACCACGCGCGCGCCGTGCAGGACCGGTACCGCCCGCATGGCCCGTTCGATCACGTCGTCAAGCTGTGCATCCGTCCCGGTCGGGTCGTCATAATCCCGCTCAGAGGTGGAGCCGATGGCCGTCGTGCCGTCGGCATGCGGCACGATGTGAATGGTATCGGCGAACAGCTGCGGCATGTCCGGCGCCGCGAAATGCAACAGTGCGCCCTGCCCCTTGACGCCGTTGCCGATGGTCTTGCCATAGGCGCGGGACAGCTCCTCAAGCCCGGCCACGCCTGTCGCATGAAGGACCTGACCGCGTGGGGCGCCCTCTTGCGTTATGACCCCGCCACGCGCCGTGATCGCCCCGGCCAAGGCGGCACAGGCCCGCCGGGGGTGCAACCGCGCCGACAGGGTATCGCGGATCAAAAGGTCCGTGGGCGTGGCGGGCGCAAAATCGGCCTCGCCTGCCTCGATCACCTGCCAAACGGCCTTGCCCTGCCATAGCTGCTCGGCCGTCTTCGACCGGGCCCGCGCCAGATCAAGCGCCGCCTCGTCCATCACGGGCTGCAAGCGACCGCTCCGCGCATAGCCGGGCGATATCCCCGATGTCGCCTCGACCTCGGCCCAGAACACCTCGGCCATAATGAGGCTGTCGAACTGGAACGCCTTCTTGTCGTTCCAGTTTTCCGGCACATGCGGGGCCAGTGCGCCCACGATACCGCCCGAGGCCCCGGCACCGGGCCCATGCGGGTCGATCACCGTGACCTGCGCGCCCTTTTTCAGGCAGCACCACGCGATGGACAGCCCGAAAATGCCCGCGCCGTACACCGTGACCTGTGGCATTGCCATTCGTCCGCCCCCGCTTCATTGTCGCCCCGATCCATACCGGAACGCGGCATGCAGAACCAGACAGCAAAGCTTGAATGGCGCGCGGGCGACGTGCCTGTCTCGACCCGGTTCGATGACCCCTATTTCAGCCTCGAGAACGGGCTGGCGGAGACGCGGCATGTCTTTCTGGCGGGCAATGACCTGCCGGGCCGGTTCCGCGACGGGTTTCACGTGGCCGAGCTTGGCTTTGGCACCGGTCTGAATCTGCTGGCCACGCTGCAGGCCTGGCGGCAGGGCGGTCAGTCGGGCGTGCTGCATTACACCAGTTTCGAGGCCTACCCGATGACGGCGGACGAGATGCGCCGCGCGCAGGCCGCCTTCACCGAGCTGAACGACATCGCACGGGACCTTGCCCCGCATTGGACGGACACGCCAACGGCCATCACCCTGCCCGATCTGCATTTCACGCTGGTCACCGGTGACGCGCGCCAGACGCTGCCCGTCTGGACAGACCAGGCCGATGCCTGGTTCCTCGACGGGTTTTCCCCCGCCAAGAACCCCGAGCTCTGGGGCGAGGACCTGATGCAAGAGGTCGGGCGCCATACGGCTCCGGGTGGGAGTGCCGCGACCTATACCGCCGCCGGGTTCGTGCGCCGGGCCTTGGCGCAGGCGGGGTTTGAAGTCATCCGCGTTCCGGGATATGGCCGCAAGCGGCACATGACCCGTGCCCGGAAGCCCATGACATGACAGATCAGAACACCCGCCTCGGCATCCTGATGATGGTTGCCACGACCTTTGTCTTCGCGGTGCAGGATGGCATCTCGCGCCACCTGGCGGGAGAATACAACGTCTACATGGTGGTGATGATCCGCTACTGGTTCTTTGCCGCCTTCGTCATGACCGTGGCCAGCCGCAAGGCTGGCGGGTTGCGCGCCGCCGCGGCGACCGAACAGCCGCTGGTGCAGGCATTTCGCGCCGTTCTGCTGGTGGCGGAAATCTGCGTGATGGTTCTGGGCTTCACCCTGCTTGGCCTGATTGAAAGCCACGCGGTCTTTGCCTGTTACCCGCTTCTGATCGCGGCGCTGTCCGGCCCGGTTCTGGGCGAACGCGTCGGCTGGCGCAGGTGGGCGGCGATCGGGGTGGGGTTCATTGGCGTGATCATCATTCTGGAACCCGGCTTCGGTGTGTTCCAACCACAAGCAGTCGTGCCGCTGATGGCCGCGCTGATGTTCGCGCTTTACGGGCTGCTGACCCGCTATGTCGCGCGCAAGGACAGTGCCGCCACCTCGTTTTTCTGGACCGGCACGGTCGGGTCGGTGGCCATGACCGCCGTCGGCATCTGGTTCTGGGAGCCGATGACCGGGCCGGACTGGATGTGGATGGCCGCCCTGTGCGTGACCGGCGCGCTTGGGCATTACACGCTGATCAAATGCTACGAGGTGGCCGAGGCCAGCGCGGTGCAGCCCTTTGCCTACCTGCAACTGGTCTTTGTCAGCATCATCGGCATCTCGGTTTTTTCCGAAACGATTCGCGCCAACGTGGCCTTTGGCGCGGCCCTGATCGTGGGCGCGGGCCTGTTCACGCTCTGGCGGCAACGTGTGCGCGGCTGACGCCGCCTGCGGCGCTTTGACCGGGTTCACGAAAGCGTGAGCCGCGCTTACACTCGTTGAACCGGTCAGAAACGGGGCCCGATGCGACAGATGCACTTCACTTCGGCACGGCACGTGCGCGGCGCTCTTGCCGTGCTGATTGCCCTGCTCGTGGCCCTGCGCACCATTGCCGCCCCGGTGGTGATGGCCGCGCCCGAGCCGGGGGTGATGGCGATCTGTTCGGGCGGGCAGATCTACTATGTGACTTTGGACGGCACGCCCGTCGATGACACCACGCCCCAGCCCGATCCATGCCCCTATCACGGTCTCACCCTCGCACTTGGCGAGATCGAGACCCCGATACCGACAGCCGAGACCGAGGCACGCCGTCTGGCGCTGCCGCTGCCGCAGGCCCCGGCCATCTCCGCGATGCGCGCCCGGCAGAATACCCCGCGCGCCCCTCCTTTCCTGTCCGAGACCACCTGAATCCCATGTCTCAACCGGGGGCCGACCGGGCCACCCGACAGGAAAGATACGAAGAATGAAGAAGACACTTCTGTTGTCCCTTGCGCTTGGCGCGGGGATGCTTGCCGCTGGTGCGCAGGCGCAAATGCACACCGACATGAAACCGGGCATGACCCAAGGGCACGGCCAGATGGGCCACGGCCACATGCAGGCCCATGGCCCGACCGGCCTGATGGGGCGGCACCTTTTGCCCAAGGGCAAGTTCATGCTGGCTTATCGCGCCGGGCATATGGAAATGAACGGGCTGCGCAGCGGCACCACGGATCTTGCCGCCGATACGCTGGTCACGACCGTGCCCAACCGCTTTTTCGGCCTGCCCGGCCAGCCCCCGACGGTGCGCGTCGCCCCGCTTTGGATGAAGGGCGACATGCAGATGCTGGGCGCGATGTACGGGCTGGGCGATAACGTCACGCTGATGGCCATGCTGCCCTACATCAAGAAGGAAATGGCCTCGGTCACCTATGCGGGGCCGGCGGGCACCGCGATCCTGGGCACCTCGAAAATGACATCCGAGGGGTTCGGCGACGCCCGGATCGGCGCGTTCTGGGGCCTGCACCGCAAGGGGCGCAGCCACGCGGTTGCGGGTCTGGGCCTCAGCCTGCCGACCGGCTCGATCACCGAGCGCGGGCCGATGCTGTCGCCCGGTGGCATGCGGATGGTCCGGCGGATGAGTTATGGCATGCAGCTTGGCTCGGGCACTTATGACCTGCTGCCATCGCTGAGCTGGCAGACGGGCAAGGGGCGGTGGAACTGGGGCGTGCATGCCAGTGGCGTGATCCGCCTTGGCAGCAACGACGAGGGCTATTCTCTGGGCGACGAGGCCGCGCTGAACCTGTGGGCCAGCTACAAACCCGCCAAATGGGTTAGCTACAACGCCCGCCTGGAGGGGCGAACCGTGGGCCGGATCGACGGCATAGACCCCGCGATCGTCATGCCGACCCCGGGGGCCGACCCGCTCAACTACGGCGGCGAGACGGTATCGCTTTTCGCCGGGGTGGACCTGTCCCCGAGGGCAGGCGTGCTCAAGGGCCACAAGTTCGGCCTCGAACTGGGCGCCCCGCTGCACCAGGACCTGAACGGCCCCCGCCTGAAGCAGGACTGGTCCATCAGCTTTGCCTGGCGCAAGGGGTTCTGAAGCGGCTCAGTCGACCGGCAGCATGGTGCTGCCGGTCAGTTCCTTCGAAAAGGGCACCGGATGCGGATCCTTGCCCAGCCGGGCGCGGTAGACCGGCAGGCTTTCGGCCACGCGCATGATGTAGTTGCGCGTTTCCCTGAATGGGACATGCTCGATCCAGTCGACCACGTCCATGCCGCCCCGGCGCGGATCGCCGAACCGCGTCATCCACTGGGGCGGACGGGATGGCCCGGCATTATAGGCCGCGGAAATCATAACGATATTGCCGTCGAACTGACGCGCCATATCGGCGAGATAGGCCGCGCCAAGACGGGCGTTGTACTGCCAGTCATTGAAAACGCGGGCGCGGCTGTGCTCTTCTCCCAGACCACGGGCGACCTCGGCGGCGGTGGCGGGCATCAACTGCATCAGGCCCATCGCCCCGGCCCCGCTCTGTACGACGGGATCGAATTCGCTTTCACGCCGCGCGATGGCAAGGGCCAGTTCCATGGGCACCGGCAAATCCATCTCGGCCATCGGGTGAAGCGCATAATACGGCCCTGGCAGGGTGATCCCGCTCTGCGCGGCCGTCTTGCCCAGCATCACCTCAAGATGCGGCGCGTTCAGCTCGGCCACGGCGGCGGCGAGTTGTCCAAGCTCCGCGCGCTCCATCCCCTCGGCCATGTGGCGAATGAACTGCTCGGCCAGCGACAGCCGGTTCGCCGCCAGCGACAGAACGGCCGCGTGGTATAGCTCCGATTGTGCGAATTCCGCCTCGCGCCACGGCGGGAATGTCTCGTTCCCTGCCAAGGTCGGGTCAGGCGGGAATCCACCCCGCTCCGCGGCCAGAAGACCGTAAAAACTCGTCTGGTGCAGCGCGCCCAACTCATAGGCGATGGCGGCGGCCTCCTCGTTTCCGGCGGCCTCCTGCGCGCGGCCGATCCAGTAGCCGGCTCGCCCCAGCGAAATCGGCGTCTCGACCGCCATCAGGAACCGCTCGAAATGCTCGGTGGCCAGCACCGGATCCTTGAAATAGGTCAGCGCGATATAACCCGCCAGCCATTCCAGATCGGAGTAATTCGATCCCTCGACCAGCCCGTGCACCGCCGCCAGATCATAAGCTGTGCGCGCCGCCCCGTCGCGCATCCGGTCCCGTGCCAGCGCGCGCCGCCACCCGGCCCAACGGGCCGGTTCGCCCAGCCCGCCCTCGATCCGGCTTTGTTTCAGGATCAGGGCGATCGCATCGTCCGACCGACCCTTCTGGATATGCCGGTTGAACAGCGCGTAGGTGACATGCGGGCTTTGCCGCGCCGCGTCCGGCAAGGCGTCGAGGGCGGCATCCGCCCCCGCGCTGCCCTTTTCGATCATGCGGCGGACCTCGGCGATCTTGCGCGCCTCGCCATCCACCAGCGGCAGCATTTCGTCCACATCGCGCAAGCCACGCCACAGCGCCATATCCAGCCGCGCCTCGTGATGCGGCTTCA
>JANSYB010000095.1 GCA_024742655.1 Paracoccaceae bacterium
GGGAGGGTCACTTTGGCTGCCGAACACTCCGTCTCTTCGCAAGGCTTCTGGCCGCGTGTCGATTATGCGTCCTTTGGCATCATTTACGGCTCGGTCACGGTGCTCAGCCTGATCATGGCACTGGGGAATCACCCCGAAAAACCGCTGAAATCGGCCGCGATTCTCTTTGGCTCGGTGGTCGCCATTTCGCTGGCAAAGGCCTTTGCGGAGGTCATGTCACATGCCATCGAGACAGGCGAGCGGATCACCCGGCGGTCCTTTGCGGAGGTTTGGGATCATGCCCGCACAACGCTGATCGCCGCAAATCTGCCCGCACTCCTTTTTGTGATCTCTGCGATTGGTCTTTTGACGGTCGAGCGTGCGGTGTCCCTCACACAGGTCTATTGCACGGCCCTCCTGATGCTGGTGGGAGGGCGTGTGGGATGGCGAATTGACGGTTCGGTTTTGTCGGCTGTTCTGGGGGCCCTGTTCGCTGGCGGCGTGGGCCTGACACTCGCTGTTCTCAAATATCTGATCCATTGAAACCGGGCCTTGTCTGCCGACCATGCAAGGTTTTGCGAATGACATTCGAACGCCGGCGCGTAGCCGCAATTTGGAGACTTTTATGACGATCGCTCTTGCCAGATGGATAACAGGTGTCTTGCTCGGTGGGGCGATCCTCGGTCTTGCGGCTCAGACGGCGCGCGCGCAAGCGCTGGATTTTTCGGGTGACTGGCAGACCTACTGGCGCACCGGCAGCGCCATTCTGAGCCTGACGCAGGATGGCGATCGCGTCACCGGCACCTATCAGCCCGATGATGGCAGCGTCGAGGGCACCGTCGCAGGCCGTGTCCTGCGCGGCAGTTGGGAGCAACCGGGCGCGTCAGGCAGTTTCGTTTTCGCGCTGTCGGAGGACGGGCAGGTTCTGACCGGGCGGTTTGGCAATGGTGAGTACTGGAACGGGTTCCGCGACATGTCCGAAACCGGCAGCGGGGCGTGGCACCTGGCGAACGGGACACCACGAGAGACGCTGCGCAGCCTGTTGCTTGCCACCAACGCCGCGGTTTATGCCGGTGACGCCGGTGCCTTGCGCAAGGTTTCGAACCTGATCACCTATTCCGGCCCGTCTGCGACGGCCGTGCAAAAGGCGCAGCGCCGCGCGGTGATGTTCAACATTCTGGATATGTCCACGTTGCGGATCATGGATGTCCCTGTCGTGGCGGACCAGTCAGACCAGGACACGGTAAGGTTCGACATCGGGCCGGCAGGCATAACGGAGAAAACCGCGATCGAATTCAAGGCCGACGCCTTCGGACGTTGGCGCCTGGACCTGCCCACGGTCGAAGTTCTAGTCGCGGAACGCGACCGGCTGCTGGCGGCGCTGGGGTATGAAAGTATGGCCGAGCTGGACCGGGCGCGCGCCAATTCCCCGCGGGCCGTTATGCGGGAGTTTGTTCAGGGCACGAACAGCTGGAAAGAAGGCGGGGACAAGCGCGCCCTTTCGGTGATGGACCTTTCCGCGATCCCGGAGCGCCTGCACGATCTCGAAGGCCCGATCTATGCGGATTTCGTCAAACGCATCCTCGACCGCGTCGCCTATGTGATCTGGCAGGAAATTCCGGACGACCCGGATCGAAGCGTACCTTATGTCTATTTCCAGCACCCGGTCGGCAGCATAACCATTGCACGCGTGAGCGAGGTTATCGAGGAGGGCGGGGAACCGGCAGAGCGTTGGAAGATATCGGCCGAAACGCTGTCCACGGCACCGGATCTTCTTGCCGCGATGCAGGATCTGCCGGTGATCGGCGGCCTGGAGGACCCGGAGCCGCTATCGCCGTATTTCCGTCTGCGCGAAACCGTGCGCGCTGCCAATCCCGCGCTTGTTGCTGCGTTGGGCTATCTCGAAATCGGCAATGGCTTGGCTTTGGCGCCACGATCATCGCCGCCACTCTGGCGATCGGATTGGTCGTGGCGGTAATGCGCGCGGCCGGTCGAACGGTGACCCGGCTGGCCGGCCTGCATGGACTTGCGTTTCCCACGGGGTTGCTCGTTGCGGCGGTCATCGTGAACTGGAGTGTCGTCCGTCTGGGTATGACACAGGCGGGAATACCGCTCATCGGGGCGCTCAGCGGCGTATTCCTTGTCGTCGCCCTTGCATTCTTCGCCTACCGTTTCGTCACCCTTCTCGGTGGTTGGATGTATGACACGGCCAAGAAGACGACCTCCTACGTCGATGAGATCGCGACCTCGCTCGGAACCGGTCTTGCCAAGCTTTTGATCGTGGTCGGGGCCATTATCGCGATCGCTGACGTTGTTGGTCTGCCCTATGAGGGTGTCATCACGGGCCTCGGTGTCGGTGGCGTGGCAATCGCCTTTGCGGCGCGCGACACCGTGTCCAACATGATGGGGGGCGGTCTTCTTATGGCAGACCGACCCTTTCAAAGGGGTGACCTCATTGAGATAGATGGCAAACTGGCGACCGTGGAAGAGGTGGGTCTGCGGGTGACGCGGCTGCGTGGGACGGACGATACGCTGCTGAACGTGCCGAACGTGCAGCTGTCGGACCGGATCATCACCAATTGGGGCAGACGGCGGCGGCGCAAACTGACCATGCAGGTCGGCGTGACATATGACGCCACGCGCCAGCAGCTTGATACGTTCGTTCAAGGCCTTCGCGATCTTTTGCTCCACCAACCGGCCGTCGACCCCGACGACGTCTATGTCGAACTGCAAGGGTTTGGCGCCTCATCGATCGACATCGACCTCTTGTGCCACCTGCGCGTGTCCGATTACACGGCACAGGTCGAGGCGCAGCACAAGATCGTGATGGATATCATCGCCTTGGCCGAAGAGACCGGCATCGCGTTCGCGTTTCCGACACGCACGGTTCATTTGGCCGGGGATGGGCAAACGCCCCAGTCCGGCAAGGCCGGTCTGATAGCATCGAAAGCAGCGCCGGCAGACTGATCACCGGCCAAGGCGCTACGCGGTTCAGCGCCCGGGGGCCCTCTGCGGCCCTTCTGTCAGAACACCGGCCACGTCCGGCTCGACGGCCATTTCACCTTGATCCCGCGTCTTGTCCAGATACTCCCTCGGCGCCGAAATGATGATTTCAACGAAACCACCTTACCAATTCAATAATCAGGCGTTAGGCTGGTGTTGACTATGGACGCTCGAGGCGGGAAGCCTTGGTCGTCATACAGTCTAAATCTGGGAGGAAGCTTATGACCAACAAGATCACGACCCGGCGCGGAGCGCTGCGGGCATTTGCCGGTGCCGGCGCCGCGACACTCGCCGCGCCCCATATCGCCACGGCTCAGGGACAGACAACCACGTGGAAAATCCAGACAAGCTGGCCGGGAGGGGCAGGGCTTCAGATTTTCAAGGAATGGTGCGCCACGATCGAGGAGAAATCGGGCGGTGAACTGGCGTTCCAACCGTTCGGTGCCAATGACGTCGTCGGCGATTTCCAGCTTTATGACGCGGTCAAGAACGGCGTGCTGGAGGCGGTGAACCCGTTCACCATCTATGCCCAGGGCATCATTCCCGCGGCGACGTTCCTGACGTCGATCCCGCTTGGCCTGCGCAACCCGCACGAATTCGACGTGTTCTACTATGGCCTCGGTGGCATCGACATCGCACGGGAGCTTTATGCCGCGCAGGGCCTGCATTTCGTCGGCCCCATCCATCACGGCCCGAACATCATCCATTCGAAGGTGCCGATCCGGTCGATTGACGATTTCGCGGGCCGCAAGATGCGTCTGCCGGGCGGCATGGTCGCCGAAGTCTTCACCGCCATCGGTGCCGAAACCACGGTTCTGCCCGGCTCGGAAATCTTCCCGGCGCTGGAAAAGGGCACGATCGACGTGGCCGACTATGTGGGCCCGGCCGTGAACTACGCGCTCGGCTTCAGCCAGGTGACCGACTACATCGTGATGGGCCCGCCGGGCTTCATGTCGCTGTATCAGCCGGTCGACATCATGGACATCACCGTGGGCCGCGAGGCATGGGATGCGCTGTCGCCGCAGATGAAGCAGTTCGTCGAGATGGAAACCCACGTCTATTCCGACATGCACCATGCCGCGATCCAGGCCGCCGACCAGGAAGCCTGGAGCAAGTTCGAAGCCGACGGCACCGAGGTGACGCGCCTGACGCAGGACGATGTCGAACTGATGACCGAGGTGGCCGTGCCGATCTGGTTCGACTACGCTAACCGCGATCCGAACGCGGCACGCGTCTTCAAGATTCAGCTTGATTACATGATGTCTGGCTCGCTGGGCTATGTCGATCCGGCGCTGACCGAAGGCCTCGAGTTGAAGCTTTGACACTTCGACGCTAGAGACGGATGACCGCCCGGCGCCGGTGCGCCGGGCGGTTTACTTGAAAACCCAATTCAAAGAGGACCGCAATGCCGGGGCTCAGCTTCACGCTGCCGCATTGGCTTTACTGGGTCGGACTGATCGTCTTTCCGATCGTGGCGATGGTGCTGTCGCGCCGTCCGCAGCCTGCGCAGAAACGCTATACACTTCCACTGGCCTACATGATCGCCGTGACCGGCGGAATCATCGGCTTGCACCGCTTCTATCTCAAAAGCATGCTCGGGCTGATCTACATCCCGATCTTCCTGTTCGTGCTTTATGCCAACAGCCAGACGCAGGATGCGCGCACGATCGTGTCGAACTTCGCCAATGAGCTGCGGGTCGCCGAGCGCACGCTTGAACGCGAGGAAGGCCGGGTCTCGGAAGCGCAGGACGGCCTGTCGGACTTGCAGGAGGCTGTCACGGCCGCGGAGGAGGGATCCTTCGCGCAGAAAAGTGCGGAACGGCGCGTCAAACGGGCCGAGGACACGATCGAGAAGGGACTGGCGCGCCTCGAAGAGGCACGTGGAACCGTCGAGGAGTTCACCCCCCTGCGTGACGAGGCCGAAAGCACGCGTGCCTTCTGGGACAATTCGGCGGGATACGCGTTCTACCTCATTCTGGCGCTTCTGGCGATCGACTTCGTGCTGATCCCGGGCCTTGTCAAACGGGCCAACCAGACCTTGCCCGTGCAGGAAGAGATCACGGAGGCGGAAAGGGCGCTCAGGGAAGCCGAGGCCGAAGAGGGCCCCAAGCACGATTCCGAATATGCAAAGAACTGGATCGACCGGCTGTCCCTCTTCTGTGGGGAATTCGTGGCCTATTGGGCTGTGATCGCGGTCTTCGTCTATTACTACGAGGTGATCGCCCGCTACGTTTTCGGCTCGCCCACCAACTGGGCGCATGAGGCGATGTACCTGATGTTCGGCATGCAGTATCTGATCGCCGGGTCCTATGCGATGCTGACCGAAAGTCATGTGCGGGTGGACATCTTCTATGCCCCGCTGTCCAAGCCGCGAAAGGCCTGGGTGGACCTGCTGACGTCGATCTTCTTCTTCATCTTTGCCGGCACGCTGCTGGTGACATCGTGGATTTTCGCCATGGATGCCATCGCGGTGCCCTCCGGCAACTCCATCCTGTCGGACTGGGCGCGCGGTCAGATCACCTTTGGCGAGATGATCTCGGGCTTTGGCCTGAACCAGTGGACGGATCCGAATGTCCGCTGGGGCGAGATCAGCTTCAACGAATGGGAAGTGCCCTTGTGGCCAATGAAATGGGTGATGATCATGGGCGGTTTGCTGTTGGTGCTTCAGGGCATCTCGAAACTGTCCAAGGACATCCGTGAAATCGCGCGAGGGAACTGAGCATGGGTATCGATATCGGAATCGAGCTTCTGACGCTCATCATGTTCGGCTCCTTGCTGGCGCTGCTGATGGCCGGTCTTCCGCTGGCCTTCGTCACGGGGGGGCTGGCTTGTGTCTTCCTGTTCGTTCTGGGCGACGAACGCGCGCTCAACATCGTGCCAAGCCGCATCTTTCCGTTGATGACGAACTATCAGTTGTCGGCGATCCCGCTGTTCATCTTCATGGCGGCGATGCTGGAACGGGCGGGGATCATCAACGACATGTTCGATGTGATCTACAAGGTGCTTGGCGGCGTGAAGGGGGGTCTGGCCTCGGCCACGATCATCGCCTCGACGATCCTTGCGGCCATGGTCGGCGTGATCGGGGCGGCGGTGGTGACGATGGGGATCATTGCTCTGCCGGCGATGCTCAAGCGCCATTATGACCCCAAGATCGCCATGGGATCTATCATGGCCGGCGGAACGCTTGGCATTCTGATCCCGCCCTCGATCCTGGCCATCATCTATGCCGTGGTGGCCGAGCAATCGGTGGGTGAGCTCTTTATCGGGGCGGTCATTCCCGGCCTGCTGCTGTCGGGGATGTACATTCTCTATGTCTCTATGCGCTGTTACTTCAATCCGGAACTCGGCCCTGCCATCCCGATGGAAGAGCGTGTCTCGAACCCCGAGAAGGTCAAGCTGGTCGGCAAGATGGCCGCGCCCATCACACTGGTGGTCGTGGTGCTGGGTATCATCTTTTCGGGCGTGGCCACACCGGTCGAGGCTGCCGGGATCGGCACGTTCGGGGCGTTCATCGTGGCCGCGATCCATCGCAAGCTTGACTGGCCCACGGTGCGCGACGCCTGCACCACGACGCTGAAGGCATCGGCAATGGTCATCTGGATCATGTTCGGTGCTACGATCTTCGTCGGTCTTTACGTGCTGGAGGGCGGGCAGCAATTCGTGCAGGACGCGCTGGCGGCCACCGGGCTTGGCCCATGGGGTATCCTGATCCTCATGCAGATCCTGCTTGTCGTCTTGGGGATGTTCCTCGACTGGGTGGGTATCCTGCTGCTTTGCGTTCCGATCTTCGTGCCGATCATCAAGGCCCTCGGTGCGGCCGCCTTCGGGCTTTCGAACCCCGAGGATCTCGTGCTGTGGTTCGGGGTGCTGTACCTGGTGAACATGCAGATGAGTTTCCTGTCGCCGCCTTTCGGCTATGCGCTTTTCTATCTGCGCGGCGTGGCACCGGACACGATCCCGATGACCGATATCTTCAAATCGGCCCTGCCGTTTCTGGCCCTGCAGATCGTCGGGCTGGTCCTGTGCATGGTTTTCCCGGAAATCATCACGTGGTTACCAAGGCTCGTCTACGGGTAAGGCGGATGGCGGCCAAGCTGTCCCCACGTGAAGCGACCGGCGATCGCCTTGTGCGAGGCCGGACGTTTATCCTTGGCTGAAAAATCGCTATGGGCGGAACGCAGTTTCGCCCAAACCGCATGATCGGTACGCCATAGCCGCACAACACGCAGGTTGCCCGCCATGAGCGCGCGCTTTCGTGGTCATACCGTGACGCGGGGGGCGGTCAACTGGCGCCGGTCATGCCATAAGGAACAAGTTGCAGACCCATGCGCCCTGCAAGCCCCTCA
>JANSYB010000525.1 GCA_024742655.1 Paracoccaceae bacterium
CGGGCGACGCGCAGCATTTTGAGTTCGGTTTCGATGTCGAGGCCATAGCCCGATTTGACCTCGATCGCGGTTACCCCTTCGGCCAAGAGCGTATCCACCCGGCGCAAGGCGTCGATCAGAAGCGCGTCGTCATCAGTTGCCCGTGTTGCCCGCACAGTCGAGACGATACCGCCACCGGCGCGGGCCACCTCTTCGTAGCTTGCCCCGTTGAGGCGCATTTCGAATTCCGCCGCGCGGTTGCCGCCGAAAACGACATGGGTATGGCAGTCGATCAGGCCGGGCGTGATCAACCGCCCCTGCATATCCTCGGCGGGGCCCGACATATCAGCAGGCAGATCGCTTGCCGGACCGACCCAGCGAACGCGCCCGTCCTGCACCGCAACGACCGCGTTCCGGATCAGACCATAAGGGGCGCCCGGCTGCATGGTCGCCACTGTCGCATTCCGCAAAAGCATCGGATCAGGCCAATCTTGATTTCCACATTTTGCCGCGATATTATGTATAGACATAATAATCTGTCAAGTCAGGACACGCGGGATGAAAACACTCTGGTCACCACGGGCGCTACTGCCTGACGGCTGGGCCACCGACGTCACGGTGACAATCGGAGCGGATGGGCGCATCGCCTCTGTTCAGGCTGGCACACAGCCAAGCGGGGAGCGCGTCGGCCTCCTGTTGCCGGCCCCGGTCAACGCCCATTCGCATGCATTTCAGCGCGCCATGGCCGGTCTGACCGAAACGCGCGGACCCGACCCGCGCGACACGTTCTGGACATGGCGGCGGCTGATGTACCGCTTCCTCGATCGGTTGACCCCGGATCACGTTCAGGCCATCGCCGCCCTCGTGCAGATGGAAATGCTCGAAGCGGGGTATGCCACCAATGTCGAATTCCATTACCTGCATCACCAGCCGGGCGGCGTGCCCTATGACACCCTGTCGGAAATGGCTCAGCGTATTGCCGCAGCCACCAGTCAAACCGGCATCGGCCTGACCCTTCTGCCGGTCCAATACCAGTTCGGCGGCTGTGACGGGCGCGCGCTCGGGCCCGGGCAGATACGGTTCGGCAATGATCCCGACCCCTTCGCCAGGCTGGCCGAGGACAGCCGTGCGGCGCTGAAGACCCTTCCACCGGATGCGGGTTTCGGCGTGGCCCCGCACAGCCTGCGCGCGGTCGCGACGCTGGACGCCATGCGCGCCCCGGAACTTGCCGCCGGGGGTCCGGTCCATATGCATCTGGCCGAACAGGTCGCCGAGGTCGAGGAGGTCGAGGCCGCCCATGGCAAGCGACCCGTGGAATGGGCACTGGACAACCTTGATCTCGGGCCAAACTGGTGCCTGATCCATTGCACGCAAATGAAACCGCATGAAACGACCGGCTTGGCGGAAACAGGTGCGATTGCGGGCCTCTGTCCGGTCACCGAATCCAATCTCGGCGATGGCATTTTCGATGGTGTGCGGTGGCTGTCGGCAGGCGGCCGCATCGCCGTCGGCTCGGATTCCAACATCCGGATTTCACTGTCCGAGGAGCTGCGCACACTCGACTATTCCCAAAGGTTGCGCGACAGCTCGCGCGCGGCCCTGGCCACGCCTGAGACATCGACAGCACGCACGATGTTCGATGCGATCTGCGCAGGCGGCGCTCAGGCCGCCGGGCGGCAGACCGGGCGCATCGCGCCGGGCCACTGGGCGGACCTGATGACGCTGGATGCGGATCACGTGGACCTGGCCGGCCAATCGGGCGACACGCTTCTGGATATCTACGTCTTTGCCGGCAGTGACGCGATGGTGCGCGACGTCTGGTCCGCAGGGCGACATATGGTTCACCAGGGACGCCACGTTGAGCGCGAGGCCATTCTACGTGCCTACGCCACCACCATGCAGACCCTGCGCGACGCATTATGAGCCAGCCGCAGTTCAAGAACTGGCAGGCCATCCAGGATGAGGTGCTGCGCCGGATACACGCCCGGGAATGGCCCCCGGGCCATGTCATCCCCGGCGAGGTCGATCTGGCGGCCGAATTCGGATGCGCCCGGGCCACGGTGAACCGCGCACTGCGCACCCTGGCCGAGGCCGGCATACTGGAACGGCGCCGCAAGGCGGGCACGCGCGTTGCGCTCCATCCGGTCAGCCGCGCCACAGTCGACATCCCGATTATCCGGCAAGAAATCGAGGAACGCGGCAGTGCCTATGGCTATCGTCTGGTGTCACGCGAAACCGCCCTGCCCCCGGCACGCGCCCGGATCATGCTGTGCCCGGACACGCCTGCCCCGTGCCTGCATGTGCGCGCCCTGCACCTCGCCGATGACAGCGCCTACACGCTCGAGGATCGCTGGATCAGCCTGACGACCGTACCGGAGGCGGCGGATCAGGCCTTTGACCGGATCAGCCCGAATGAATGGCTCGTCACGACGGCACCCTTCACGCATGGCGATATTGCCTTTGGCGCCGCGGCCGCCACGGCCGAAGAGGCCGGCCTCTTTGAAACCGAAACCGGCGCGCCAGTATTTGTGATAGATCGCACCACATGGGATCATGCACGCGCGATCACGACCGTGCGTCTGGTCTATGCGCCCGGCTATCGCATCCATACCGGAATCGGCGGCTAGTGGCAGCGGCAATTGACCGGTTCGGC
>JANSYB010000407.1 GCA_024742655.1 Paracoccaceae bacterium
AAACCGTGGTTTTGCGCGGGCTGCCCGCACAGCAGTTCGACACGTCTTCCCGATGAGGCGCGGGCCTATGCCGGGATCGGGTGTCACTACATGGCCCAGTGGATGGATCGCGAAACCAGCGGATATACCCATATGGGGGGCGAAGGCGCCAACTGGATCGGTGAATCGCTGTTTTCCAAGCGCGCCCATGTGTTTCAGAACATCGGCGACGGCACCTACAACCATTCGGGCAGCCAGGCCATAAAGGCGGCCGTCTACGCGGGCACCAACATCACTTACAAGATCCTCTACAACGATGCTGTCGCCATGACCGGCGGACAAACGCATGAAGGCGCCATGACCCCCGACCAGATCGCCGCGGAATTGCTGGCGTTCGGTGTGCGCAAGGTTGTTGCGGTGATCGATGAAAAGGAAGAGACACCGCGCTTGCCCGACGCGGTTTCCGTCCTGCCCCGTGACCGGCTGATGGAGGCGCAGCGGGAGTTGCAGGATATCGAGGGCGTGACTGCGATCCTCTATATCCAAACCTGTGCCGCCGAAAAGCGCCGCCGCCGAAAGCGCGGCACGTTCCCCGACCCCGACAGGCGGGTCGTCATCAACCCGGCCGTCTGCGAAGGCTGTGGAGACTGCGGAAAAGCCTCGAATTGCGTGGCGATCCTGCCTCTGGATACGCCCTTGGGACGCAAACGGCAGATCGACCAATCGGCCTGCAACAAGGATTTTTCCTGCCTCAAGGGGTTTTGCCCCAGTTTCGTGACCCTGTCGGGCGCCCAACCCAGAAAGACTGTGGCAAACGGAGTGGACATTCCCGAACTTCCGGACCCCGTCCTGCCCGAGATGGACCGCGTCTGGAACATTCTCATCACCGGCATCGGAGGCACCGGAATCGTGACGGTGGGGGCGCTTCTGACGATGGCCGCGCATCTCGAAGGCAAAGGCGCGGCCGAGTTGCAAATGGCCGGGCTGGCGCAAAAGGGCGGCGCGGTGTCGATCCATTGCCGCATCGCGCCCGACCCGGCGGATATCAAATCCACCCGGTTGACCATTGGCGAGGCCGATGCCGTCATCGCCGGCGACGTGGTTGTCGCATCCGGCGGAAAGGTACTTGACCTGATGGCGCCGCGCCGGACCCGTGTGATCGCCAATTCGGCCATCACGATGACGGGCCAATTCGCGATCGACCCCGGCTTCGATATCCCGGGCGAAGACCTGTTTCACACAATAGGGACGCGCGTGGGCAGCGATGCCATAACCCGGATCGACGCCTCGACCGGGGCAAAGGCGCATCTGGGGGACAGCATCTACAGCAATGTGCTGCTTCTGGGTGCGGCGTGGCAGGCCGGTCTTGTGCCGCTGAGCCGTGCCGCCTTGCACCGGGCAATCGAACTCAACGGGGCCGGGATCGAGGGCAATCTCCAGGCCTTTGAACTTGGGCGGTGGCTGCAACACCGCGCCCTTCACGGCGAAACGACGCCGCCCGAGGAAACCGAAACCGCCGACGCGCGGATTGAAAGACTTGCCGCGTTTCTGGTCGATTATCAGGGCCCCGATCTGAAAGACCGCTTCCTCAGAATGGTCGAGCGCGCCAGACAAGCGGAAAGAGCCAAGGGAGTGATCGGATTCTCGGAGGCGGTCGCCGATGGCTATTGGAAGCTGCTTGCCTACAAGGACGAATATGAGATCGCGCGACTTCACCTCAAAGAGCTGGATGCACTTCTGGAGCGAGATTTCACCTCCATCAAGCGCGTGACTTTTCATCTGGCGCCGCCACTCCTGGGGCGCCGCGACAAGAATGGCCATCCGATCAAAACGGAATTCGGCCCCTGGATTCGTATCGTGTTCCGTGTCCTCGCGCCGATGAAACACCTGCGGGGGACGCCGCTTGACCTGTTTGGCTACACCGCCGAGCGGCGCCAGGAACGCCAAATGATCCGCGCGTTCGAAGAAGACATGGAACACATGTTGTCGGCGCTGTCGCAAGAAACCCTCGCGGACGCGTGCGAACTTGCCCGACTGCCAAGCACGATCAAGGGCTTCGGACATGTCAAGCAAGCGAATGCAGGGCGCGCCCTGACACGAAAGACCCAGTTGCTGAGAAAGCTGGGCATCGAACACCGCGTTCCGCTGTCCGGGTGACGTCGGCCGGCTCGGCTCTGCGCGACGTGTTGGGCCCGGCTGGTGGGACGGGTGTCGATAGACGCGCATGCGACGCGGCCCGCATATGGGCGACCGCGCCACCCTGCCCCTGCACACGCCGGACCTGCCCATGTCGCGGTACACTCGCCCTGGATTTGTGCCGTTGCCCCGGCGATCGCCACGTCCATGACTGACGGGACCCGACGGCAGGTCGTGGACCGGTTTCAGCCGGTCAATTCAACCTACGGGACGCAGTCATACAAGGGCGAAATCGGCAAGCGACCGCCGTCACGGTCATCGGAATAGTTTGGCACATCACGAGTTTTCTGCTAATAAATTAGCCAGGGAGGACTAAAATTGGATATTTTCTCGAAGCGCGATGGGCCGCGAAGGGAAGACGTACAGGCAAAGCGGCTTATATCTGAAAATTCTCATGTCATAAAGAAACTCGCCGACCAGATCAGTGGCGGTGGCTATACGGCGATGCAGCAGGCCAAAGAGCAAGCGCAGCAGACGCCACAGCCCAAAGGCCTGATAATCCACGATCTTGGCGTGACGAACACGGCGACCGATCTCAAACCCTATGTCAAGGTCAGCCTGAACAACCGGGTTGTTCTGGCGTGCCTCAACAGCGGCAAGCAAATTCAACTTCTGGGTGAGATCCGTGGCAATTTCGCGGGAAAGACTTTCGTTCTCGCCACGGCCGAAAGAAAATTCTACTCGCCGGTTGAAGGCGAGATGCTCGAAGCTCTCCAACATCTGGACGGCGTCGAAATTCATCGAGATTTTGACGACAAGGCGCTGGCCGAAGCGATCGAAATCAGTCTTGGCCTGCAATAGCGGCAGTCGAGGGACCGGCTGGAGGATTTCCATGCCGTAGCAAGTCATTTGGAGGGGAGGCAGTAGCTGAGCCAGGCGATCACCGACCCGAGCCAGCACTGAGCCATATATGCAGCGAACAAGCTATTTCAGCCCTTTCACCAGATCAGGTACACCGCGCACGGTCACCCCGGAATATTCGGAGGGGCGGACACGCGAGGCTTGGGAAAACTATGTCGCCGGACAATCCCGGGGGTGCCCGGACGCCTACCCGGTGCGTGATGAAATCGTGCAGTCCTGGCAACGCAGTCTCAACATGGGCGTTGATGCCGCAAAACAGCATTCGCGGAAAATCGAGGCCGAGGAAGACCTGCACCAGCTGAGGCGCCGGAATCTGTCGTTGCGACGGGCGGCCAGATCCGCACTGGCCAGACTGGAGCCGCATCTGGCAGATGCCAAGGCCGTTCTTCTTCTGACCGACAAGGATGGCGTGATCATCGATGCCATCGGCGA
>JANSYB010000567.1 GCA_024742655.1 Paracoccaceae bacterium
CAGCTGATCCCCAAAGGAGACCTTAGACATGGGTATTCTCGATTTTCTGACCGGTGAATTCATCGACGTGATCCATTGGGTCGACGACACCCGCGACACGATGGTCTGGCGGTTCCAGCGCGAGGGCCACGAGATCAAGTACGGCGCCAAACTGACCGTGCGCGAGGGGCAGGCAGCGGTATTCGTGCACGAGGGGCAACTGGCCGATGTGTTCACGCCGGGCCTCTACATGCTCGAGACGAACAACATGCCGATCCTCACGACGCTGCAGCATTGGGACCACGGCTTCAAAAGCCCGTTCAAATCCGAGGTCTATTTCGTCAACACCGCTCGGTTCAACGATCTGAAATGGGGCACCAAGAACCCGATCATGCTGCGCGATCCGGAATTCGGCCCGACACGGTTGCGCGCCTTCGGCTCCTACAGCGTTCGGGTCAGTGACCCGGCCCGCTTCCTGACCGAGATCGTCGGCACCGATGGCGAATTCACGATGGATGAGATCAGCTACCAGATCCGCAACATCATCGTGCAGTCCTTCTCGCGGATCATCGCGGGGTCGGGCATCCCGGTGCTGGACATGGCGGCCAATACCGCCGATCTGGGCAAGCTGGTGGCGGCCGAGATTTCCAAGGTCGTGGCCGAATACGGCCTGTCGATCCCGGAATTCTACATCGAGAACATTTCGCTGCCCCCCGCCGTGGAAGAGGCGCTGGACAAGCGCACGTCGATGGGGCTGGCGGGTGATCTGGGCAAGTTCACCCAGTATTCCGCGGCCGAGGCCATGACCGAGGCGGCCAAGAACCCGTCGGGTGGCGGTGGCATGGGTGCGGGGCTTGGCATGGGCATGGGCATGGCGATGGCGGGACAGATGGCCAACCAGGGCCCGTGGGGCGCACAGCAACAGCCCGCCGCGGCCGCCCCGCCACCCCCGCCGCCCGTCGAACATGTCTGGCACATCGCCGAGAACGGGCAGACCCACGGCCCCTATTCCAAGGCCGCGCTTGGCCGGATGGCCGGCGAGGGCAAGCTGACGCGCGACACGCATGTCTGGACCGCCGGTCAGGATGGCTGGATGCGCGCCGAGGACGTTCAGGAACTGGCGCAGCTTTTCACCATCCTGCCGCCGCCGCCGCCCGGCGCGTGATCCGCGCCGATGTCCCGGCGTCTGGCCACATCGCTGTTGCATTGGGCCACGGGTATCCTGCTGTGGCTTTTGCTGTCGGTGGATCACCGGATTTACGGCGGGTTGGGCTGGGCATTCATCCTGTCCGGCGGCGGATTGTGCCTGCTGGGTCTGGTCTTTGGCCTGATGAACGGGCCGGGGCCAAAGCTGACCGGGGTGCTGCGATATGCGCATCCCTGGTTGAGCCGGGCGATGTATCTGCTTCTGGGCTGGGCGGTGGTGGCGCTGGCCGCGGGGTCGCTTGGCGCGCCCTTGCCGGGGCCGGAGGCGCGCACGCTGCTGTTGGCGTTGGGGGCGGCGTCGCTGGGGCACGGAATCTTTCACCTGTGGCGTCATACCGCGCTGTGCGATGGTGCGTTGCGCCGGATCACCCCGCAGGTTCTGCACAAGCATCTGTGAGATGACACCATGACCGCAGACACCACGGCCCCGATCCAGGAACATCGCTTCCCTTGCGAACAATGCGGGGCCGATTACCGCTATGCCCCGCGCGAAAAGAAACTGATCTGCGACCATTGCGGGCACCAGGAGGATGTCGGGCAGGCGGGGCCATGGACCTCGTCGATCCGCGAGCTGGATTTTCGGCAGGCAATCGCCGGGCAGCTGGACGCGGCCGAGATCGAGGAAACCCGCGTGCTGCAATGCCCCAACTGCGCCGCGCAGGTGGAATTCGACGACACGGTCCATGCCGCCGAATGCCCGTTCTGCGCCACGCCGGTGGTCACCGACACAGGCATGCACCGCCATATCAAGCCGCGCGGCGTTCTGCCCTTTCGGGTGGATGAACCGGCGGCGCGGGCGGCGATGAATGATTGGCTGGGCGCGCTGTGGTTCGCGCCCAACGGGCTGCGGGACTATGCCCGCAAGGGGCGCCGGATGCAGGGCATCTACGTGCCATACTGGACCTATGACGCCGATACCAAATCGCGCTACACCGGTGAACGCGGCACGGTCTATTACGAAACCCAAACCGTGATCCGCAACGGCAAGCGTGAACGGGTGCAGGTGGCCAAGGTCCGCTGGAGGCGCGTGTCGGGACAGGTGGCGCGGTTCTTCGATGATGTTCTGGTGCTGGCCAGCCGCACCCTGCCCAAACGCTATACCGACGCGCTGGAGCCGTGGGACCTGTCGGATCTGGAGCCCTACAGCCCCGAATACCTGGCCGGGTTCCGCGCCGAGGG
>JANSYB010000081.1 GCA_024742655.1 Paracoccaceae bacterium
AAGGAATTCGATTCGCTGTCCGAAGAGAACAACCCGGAATCCAAAAGCTTCTTCAAATCAGTGAAGAGTTTTTGGGACAGCATGAAAAGCTAGAATGACGCAGCCCGGCCACCACATGCCGGGCTGCGTTTTCGTTTCCTCTTAACCTCGGCTTAAGGGTCTGTCCGGCAATGTTCGGGCATGTCAGCTTCGAATGCCTTCCGCGAAATGCCCCTGCCGCTCTTTGACAGCGACGAGGCCCGGGTGACCGATCATGTCGATGCCGGTCGGCAACCTTCCTATATTCGCGATCATCGCAAACGGTTGCGCGACCGGTTCATGTCGGCCGGGGCACAGGCGTTGCCGGATTATGAACTTCTGGAATTGATCCTGTTCCGGGCCATGCCACGCCGTGACGTCAAACCGCTGGCGCGGGATCTTCTTGACCGTTTCGGGGATTTCAATCGTGTCGTTTCGGCCCCGCCGGAACAACTCCTGGAAATACACGGTGTCGGGGAAACGGTCGTCTGCGAACTCAAGGTGGTCGAGGCGGCCGCGCACCGCCTTGCCCGGGCGCGTGTCATGCAGCGGCAGGTTATTTCATCATGGGATGCGCTGCTGGACTATTGCCACACAGCCATGGCCCACCGGGAAACCGAGCAATTTCGCGTCTTCTACCTTGATCGCAAGAATATCCTGATCGCGGACGAAGAACAGGCAAGGGGCACCGTGGATCATGTTCCGGTCTATCCCCGCGAGGTGGTCAAACGCGCGCTTCACCTGAATGCAAGCGCATTGATCCTTGTGCATAACCACCCCTCTGGCGATCCCACGCCATCGCAGGCCGACATCGACATGACGGCACAGATCAACGCTGCGGCCGAGGTGCTCGGCCTGACGCTGCACGATCACATCATTATCGGAAAATCCTGTGAGCTGAGCTTTCGCGCACAAGGTCTGCTTTGATGCGCCTGTCCTAGCGCACCCATACCTCAACCCGCCGGTTGACCTGCCGGCCCCATTCGGTGTCATCGCACGCCATTGGCATCGCTTCTCCGAAGGCTTCAGCGGACATGGCGATCCGGTCCAGATTGGCCGTTTCCGCAGCCGTCTCGACAGCATTGCGCACCGCTTCGGCGCGGCGCAGGGCAATTCTGCGATTTCCCTCCGCGGGGCCTTCGCCATCACTGAAGCCCACAAAAACCAGGCGCCGGGAATCATAAAGCCCGACCTCCAGCGCGCGGGCCAGTTGCTGCACGTTCGAGCGCGATTGCGCATCAAGGCGGACTGACCCGGTCTCGAACCGGAAGGTGGTCGTCAAACGGCGCAAGGGCGAGAGCGTTTCGACCATCCGCTGCAACTCTGTCAGATCAACCTCGTCCCCGGCCCGCGCAATCGCGTTGGCGAATCGGTCGCCCTGCTGGCTGATCGGGATTTCTTCGGGGGCCTGATCGACGAAACCGGCGCGCCGGATCACCAGTTGAGCGGACGGGTCGCGCAGATATGACAGAAACTCGCGAACCAGTTTGGGCAGGCGCCGTGCCGGCAAATACAGGAACATCGGCGCGGTCAGGGGGTAATCCTCGGTCTTGACTGCACGCCGGTTCGCCCGCAGGGCAAACCCGCAACGTCCGCTCAGCGCCAGTTCCCACGTGTCGCCGACCTCGGACCGGCTGGTGATCCCAAGCGCGAACGGGTCGTCCAGTACCGCCGCAGACAATGATGGCCCATCCGGGTGACGCACGACCGCGTTCGCCAGGGATTTCCCCGCAGGTCGTAGCAAAAGATCCTCGCTGGCTTGGCCAATCCCCGTACGCGCATCATGCAGGTGAACTGCAATCGGGGCATCAGGACCACCAAGGACGGACCAGTTTTCAACGCCACCGGACAAAACCAAGGCCAAGTCCGGCAAGGTGATCGCCTGAACGGGATTGGAAGGCGATACGACCGGCACCAGCGCATCCAAGGCCATCACGCGACTGCGCCCCCTTGCCGTCAGGTCGCCCAACCCGGCCTCGGCACCACGGCGTAGTTCTTCCTGCCGGATCTCGCGCATGGACATGGCGATATCGCTTTCATTGGCCAGCAAGTCGGCAAAGCCTTCGTCCGAGTTGTGCAAACGAAACAGGAATTCCCCTACCGCGCGCCCTTCCTCGGGGTCCCGCAACACAAAGAACAGATCGCCGTTTTCAAGTGTCTCGCGCTCCAGCTCGTGGTTTTCGCGTATGGCAAAGGCCTCTACCAGCGCCGGCATCAGGATGCGCCCGATCGTCGGCGAGCCCGAAAAGGTGACCCGTGCGACATAGGCCTCCAGATTGGGACAGCCCGGCCCGTCGCAGACAACGCCTGACCCGTCGACGGTCAGCTCCCCGTAGATCGTATCGACCCGGTAGAACTCACCATCAAATCCAAGAAGGTTGCCGGAAATCTCGACATTGCCATCGCGCGACGTCAGCGTGACGTCCTGTGCAAAAGCAGCAAACCCACTCGCAAAAAAAGAAAGTGCGGCGAAAATCGCCGCACGAACCATTGTCATTTATGACCTCTAGTCGCAGCGTTCAGTTCCGGGCGATCTTCAGGTCTTCGTAGAGGTTTTTCAACACCAGAAAGTCACCATTGGCAGAGCATTCGGGCATTGCCAGCACGATGTCACGCGCATCGAACGCACCATCGCCAGTTTTCGTCAGCGCCTGTGCCTCGATATCCCGGCCGCAATTCTCGGCCGTGACCTCCGCCTCCAGGCTGACTTCGACGTTTCCGCCACGAAGAGCGGTCTGTGTCGGGAAAGTATAGATTTCCGCCATCAGGGCCCCGTCGACATCGGCCGCGCCCATACGCGTCACAAACCCGCCTTCGCCACGTGCCGCATGGGCCATGTCGTTTGCCGCACCGGCCCAGACATGACCGTCCTCACCATAGCCCGCGCCATATTCAAGAGCGTGGATCTGAAGCCCGGAATAACCTTTCCACTGCACAACATAGCGATCGTAGTATTCGAGCGTATCGACAGTTGTATCGGCAACGGCGCCCTCTCCGTTGGGAAAGGCCGCGATGAACATCGAACTGGCCGACAGCGCCGGCACATTGTCACTCCAAACGCCTGCATCATCCGTGACAGCCGTGAACATCATGCCATTGTGGTGCACGGTGAACCTTTCGTTCGGCAGGCACGACGCCTCTAGCGTCAATGTCACGAGGGCAGCCGCGGTCGGATCTGCCATCATATTGATGTCGCAAGAAAAACCGGGGGCCACTTCTTCGCTTGGCAGATCCTTGATCGGCGCATCCTCAAGCGCCGTCAGGACCACAGGCTCTGCAGGCAATGTCGCAGGCTGCGGCGCGGCGACAGGCGGGATCGGTGCAGCCGAAGTCAGGACGATCTCGTCCATGGCAAAGCCCTGCTTGGCAGGATCAACCTGCGTGCCGTCCCCGCTCAGGGTGTGATGTGCGGGGGCTACGGTTTGCGTCGGGTCGGCTTCTTCAGCCTGATCCGAGGCCGGTTTGGCCTCCTGAGCGTTGAGTTGCTCCTTGTCCGGGTTGCCTTCGGCCACAGGGGTAACAGGGTCCGACAGGGCATCCGATTGAATCACACCAGCAGAGGCAACCTGAATTTGCCCTTCGGCGGGTGCTGGGCCACTATCCGTCATTTGCATGAAATAGCCAATGCCCAAAGCACAAAGCAAAGAGCCGCCAACCGTTACGATTCGGGTCGATCTAATGAACTTCAACATAACCGTCTCCCACACCTCAAAAGGGTATGGGCAAATGTTAGGGTCCGAAAATGGCCCGCTTATGGCGACGGATTGGTGTCATTTGGGCCATGCTGCGACGCGCAGGATAGCCCGGGACATCAGGCAAGCCGCCCGTGACAATGCTTGAACTTCTTGCCTGAACCGCAAGGACACCGGTCATTTCGACCCGGATTACCCCAGGTTTCGGGATTGGATTCGTCGAAATCCCCGGCCACGTTCTCTGCCGGCGTCTCCTGCGTTTGCGGCGCGGCCGCCTGTGCCGCAGCTTCGGCCATGGCGGCGCGCTGCTGTTCGATTTCCTGCAGCATGGATTTCTGTTCTTCTTCGGTCATCGGCCGGATCTGTGAGAGCTTCTGCGTCACATCCTGACGCAGGCTGTCCAGCATTGACTCGAACAGTTGGAACGCCTCGTTCTTGTACTCATTGAGCGGATCACGCTGCGCATATCCACGAAAGCCGACGACGCTGCGCAAGTGTTCGAGCGTCAAAAGATGCTCGCGCCATTTCCCGTCGATTGTCTGCAACAGGATCTGCTTTTCGATCGTGCGCATGGTCTCGTGCCCGAAAGCCTCGGTTTTCTCGGCCATCATCTCCTCGACGGCCTTTTCGAGCCGCTCGGCAATCTCTTCGTCGTCAACGCCCTCTTCTTCCCCCCAGGCCATCACCGGCACATCAAGGTTGAGGCGTTCGATCACGGCCGCGTAGAGGCCCTCCATGTCCCATTGGTCGGCATAGGTCTTGGGTGGCATGTACTGATCCACCAGATCGTCGATCACCTCGCCGCGCATATCCTTGATCGTTTCGGACAGGTCGTCGGCCCGCATGATGTCGAGGCGCTGCTTGAAGATCACCTTGCGCTGTTCATTCATGACATCATCGAATTTCAGAAGCTGCTTTCGGATGTCGAAATTGCGCCCCTCGACCTTGCCCTGTGCCCGTTCAAGGCTCTTGTTGACCCAAGGGTGAATGATCGCCTCGCCCTCTTTCATGCCAAGCGTCGAGAGCACCTTTTCCAGCCGGTCCGAGCCAAAGATGCGCATCAGGTCATCTTCGAGCGACAGAAAGAAGGCCGAACGCCCCGGGTCACCCTGACGGCCCGAGCGGCCACGCAGCTGGTTGTCGATCCGGCGGCTCTCATGCCGTTCCGTGGCCAGAACGAACAAGCCGCCCGCATCCTTGACCGCCTGTTCATCGGCGGCGTGTTCGGCCTCTATGCGCTCTCTGATCGCTTCGGGATCACCCTCCGGATCGGCGGCGATCGCCTCCATGATCTTGAACTCGACATTACCGCCAAGCTTGATGTCGGTGCCGCGCCCGGCCATGTTTGTCGCGATCGTCACAGCACCCAGTTTGCCCGCGTCCGCGACGATCTGGGCCTCCTTTTCGTGCTGGCGTGCGTTCAGCACGTTGTGCGGAACACCGGCCTCTTTCAACAATGTGCTGAGCATCTCGGATTTTTCGATCGACGTCGTGCCGACAAGGATCGGTTGACCCTTTTCATGCGCTTCCTTGATCGTTTCGATGATGGCTCTGAACTTTTCCTCACCGGTCCGATAGACCGCATCGTCCTCGTCTATCCGTGCGATGGGTTTGTTCGTCGGCACCTCAACCACCCCAAGGCCATAGATTTCCGCGAATTCGTCGGCCTCGGTCGCCGCGGTGCCGGTCATGCCCGACAGCTTGTCATAAAGGCGGAAGTAGTTCTGAAACGTGACCTGAGCCAGCGTGACGTTCTCGGGCTTGATATCACAGCCCTCCTTGGCCTCGATGGCCTGGTGCAGACCCTCGGAGAGGCGGCGGCCGGCCATCATGCGGCCGGTGAATTCGTCGATCAGAACCACATCGCCATCACGCACGATGTAGTCACGGTCCTTCAGGAAAAGCTTGTGCGCCCGAAGCCCCTGGTTGACGTGGTGCACAACCGTGGTGCTTTCAGGATCATAGAGGGATTGGCCCTCTTCCAGAATCCCGCGCTGGTGCAGCAACTCTTCGAGAAATTCGTTTCCCTCATCCGTGAAGGTCACGTTCTTCGTTTTCTCGTCGATCTTGAAATGCTCTTCCGACAATTCGGGGATCAGTTTATCCACCGCCACGTAAAGCTCACTGCGGTCCTGCGCCGGACCCGATATAATCAACGGTGTTCGCGCCTCGTCGATCAGGATCGAGTCGACCTCGTCCACGATCGCGAAATTGTGCCCGCGCTGGCTCATTTCCTCCAGTGAGGATTTCATGTTGTCACGCAGGTAGTCGAAACCAAGCTCGTTATTGGTCGCATAGGTCACATCGGCCGCGTAGGCCTGTTTTTTCTCCGCGTCGTCCTGCTGCGGGTAAACGACACCCGTGGTCAGACCAAGTGCGGCGTGCACCTTGCCCATCCATTCGGCGTCCCGGCGGGCCAGGTAGTCATTGACCGTCACAATATGCACACCCTTGCCGGTCAGGGCGTTCAGATACGCGGGAAAGGTTGCCACGAGGGTCTTGCCCTCACCGGTTTTCATTTCCGAGATGTTGCCTTGATGCAGGAAAATTCCGCCCATCAACTGAACATCGAAAGCGTGCAAGCCCAGGGCCCGGCGCGCGGCCTCCCGGCAATTGGCGAATGCCTCGGGCAGCAGGTCGTCAAGCGACTCGCCGGCAGCAACGCGTTGCTTGAACTCGGCGGTCTTTTCGATCAGGCCCTCGTCACTCAACGCCTCGAATTCCGGTTCCAGCGCGTTGATCTTGTCAATCAGGGGGCGTGTTGCCTTAACTTTGCGATCGTTCGGCGTGCCGAAGATTTTCTTGGCAACCGTTCCAATACCCAGCATCTTATATCCGTTCCGGTCTTTCGCTTGTTCGTGATGGGCAAGTGCTTGCCCCATCCGCCGCACATCCCTAGAACGGGCGCGAAGGGCGGTCGTGCGTTCATTCTATGGCGATGTAAGGGGCCGTAGAAAGAGTGTCAACGTCGCATGGCGTCACTGCGAAACCAGATCACGCAAAGGAATTCACAATGCTTAAGCAGATCAGGACGATCCTTGCCGCAACCATGACATCGCTCGTCATGGTCTTGCCGGCTCAGGCCCAGGACACACCGGACCCCGATCAGGTTCTGGCAACAGTCAACGGAACCCCTATTACCCTTGGCCATGTGATCGCGCTGCGCGCTGATTTGCCTGCACAATATGATCAGTTTCCGCCGAACCTGCTCTTTCGCGGCATTCTGGATCAACTGATTCAGCACGAACTTCTGATGCAATCGATGGAAGGCGATCCATCGCGCGCAAGCCGCATCTCGATCGAGAATGAACGCCGTGCCATTCTGGCCGGCGAAGTCATGCGCGGCGTCATCGCACAGGACCCCGCAGCCGAAGACATGCAGGCCCTTTACGATGAAAAATATCCCGCCGGGATCGAAGAATCCGAGTACCGCGCGGCACATATCCTCGTGGAGGAGGAGGCACTCGCTCAAAGCCTTGTCGAAGAACTCGACAGCGGGGCCGCGTTCGCGGCTCTGGCCAAGGAACATTCCATCGGTCCTTCCGCGGCAGTCGGCGGCGATTTGGGCTGGTTTGGCGCCGGTGATATGGTCGAGCCCTTCTTCAATGCCGTCGCAGCCCTTGAAACCGGGCAGGTGTCCGACCCGGTCCAGACCGAGTTCGGCTGGCATGTGATCAAACTGGAGGAGACACGCAACAAGCAACGCCCTGAGTTCGAGGCCGTGCGACAGGAGATCGAAGAAGAGCTTCGCGGACAGGCGCTTGACGCCCATATCGCAGGATTGCAGGCCGAGGCAGACATTCAACGCGAAAGCACAGAAGGGCTTGACCCGGCGGTCATAACCAATACCGACCTGCTGGGGGAGTGAGCATGGCAAAACCGTCGCCCGTCTCTCCTCTGGCGCCAGCCGGCTTTCC
>JANSYB010000449.1 GCA_024742655.1 Paracoccaceae bacterium
GTCCTGATCTATGATCTTTACGGCCGCGGTTTTTCGGATCGCCCGGCGGGCGCGCAAACCAGCGGGTTCTTCGTCGCACAGCTGGAGAACCTGCTGGATCACGAAGGGGTATCGGATGATGTCACCCTTCTGGGATATTCGATGGGCGGCAGCATCGCCACGGCGTTTGCAGCACAGCATCACGAGCGGTTGCGCCAATTGGTTCTGATCGCACCCGGTGGGTTGGGCCATGATCTGGGTCCGGTTGCGGATCTGGCCGTCAAATACGACTGGTTCGGCCGATGGCTTGCCTACGGGCTTTACCCCCGAAGTCTGCGGCAATCCACGGAAAGCGAACGCGATCTGCCCAGCGCAATCGAAAACATGGTCGACCGCCAGATCGCAGAAACCCGGTGGCGCGGATTCGCGCCGGCGGTGCTTTCGTCCCTACGCGGGGTTCTGGACGAAGACATGCAAGAGGCCCATGTCTCGATCGCGCAAAGCGGGCTGCCGGTGTTTGCAATCTGGGGCGAGGCCGACGAGGTCATTCCAATTTCGGGCCTCGGCAAACTGGCCGAGTGGAACCGCAACGCCCGGCAGGATATGGTCAAGGGCGCTGGTCATACGCTGGCCTATACGCATGTCGAGGAGGTTGCGGCCCTCTTGAGCACTCTGAAATCCGGCTAGTCCGACCACGGCTCTGGCAAAGGACAATTCACGCAACAGAGCACCTTCACGCTTTTACGACGCGCCGTCCTCGGCTATCCCGGTCGGGATGGAAACGCTCATCCAACGATATGACCGTCTGGTCGACGAGGGCACGCTGACCCGGGATCCGGCACAGGAGGCCGTCCTGCCGGAGTTCGAGCGGATCAGGGCCGAATTGGCCGAGCCGGTCAAGAAGGGATGGTTCCGAAAGGCACCGGACCCGGTCAAGGGCTTGTATCTTTGGGGCGGCGTCGGGCGCGGGAAATCCATGATCATGGACATGTTCGCCGATACGCTGGATGTGCCCAATCGCAGGGTCCATTTTCACGCATTCATGCAGGAAATCCACGCCGGGATGCACAAGGCACGCGCCGACGGCGTCGAGGATGCCCTTGCACCGGTCGCCAAGTCGGTGTCGGACAACGTGCGGTGCCTGGCCTTCGACGAGATGCAGATCACCGACATCACCGACGCGATGATCGTGGGGCGGCTGTTCGAGGCGCTGTTCGCCGCCGGCGTCGCGGTTGTGACCACCTCGAACAGGGTGCCCGACGACCTTTACAAGGATGGATTGAACCGTCAGCTTTTCCTGCCGTTCATCGACCTTCTAAAGGATCGGATGGTCGTCCACGAAATGGTCAGTCCAACGGATTACCGTCAGGGCAAGCTGGCCGGCAGCCCGACCTATTTCACGCCCGTGAATGCCGAGGCACGCGCACAGATAGAAGCAGTCTGGCAGAACCTGACAGGTGGTCAGGCCGAACCGCTGACACTGGTCGTGAACAAACGCAGGGTCGAGATCCCCGCCTTTCACAACGGCGTGGCGCGGGCCTCGTTCTATGACCTTTGCGGCAACCCACTCGGACCCGCGGATTATCTGGCCCTGGCCGAGGCCGCACGGGTTCTTGTTCTGGAAAAAATTCCCCAGCTTGGCCGCTCGAACTTCAACGAGGCCAAAAGATTCGTCACGTTGATCGATGCGCTGTACGAGGCGGGTGTGCAATTGATCTGCTCTGCGGCCGCAGCCCCGGAATACCTTTACATCGAGGGCGAAGGCACATTCGAATTCGAACGTACCGCCAGCCGCCTGCGCGAGATGCAATCCGCGGAATGGGGAAAATGAGTCGAGACACAAGGGAATTTGACTACGTCATCGTCGGGGCGGGGTCGGCGGGCTGCACGCTTGCGAACAAGCTGGGTGCCGACACCTCGAAATCGATTCTGGTTCTTGAGGCCGGACCGATGGACAGGGACCTGATGATCCATGTCCCCGCGGGTGTTTATCGCACGTGGTGCGACCCCAAACTGAACTGGAATTACAACACCGTCCCGGAACCGGCGGCGCATGATCGCGAAATCTTCATGCCACGCGGCAAGGTGGTGGGTGGATCCTCGTCGATCAATTCGATGGTCTACATGCGCGGGCACCCCCTCGACTACGACAGTTGGGCCGAGGATTTCGGGTTGAGCGACTGGCGGTACGAAAACTGTCTTCCGTATTTCCGCGCCGGTGAAACACATTCGCGCGGCGGCGACACCTATCGGGGTGACAGCGGGCCGCTGGGCACGACGCGCGGAGACTATGACAACCCGCTCTACGATGCGTTTATCGAGGCAGGGGAACAAGCCGGTCAGGGGCGGTCCGATGACCTCAACGGGTTCAACCCGGAAGGTGTCGCCCGGTTTGATGCCACGAAACGGGACGGTCGCCGTTGCAGCGCCGCGGTTGCGCATCTGCGCCCTGCCCTGAAACGGGGAAATGTCACACTTCTGACAAGCGCCGCCGTCCAGCGGATCGAGATCAGCGGCAACCGCGCCAGCGGCGTCACGGTCGCGCATCAGGGGCAGGAGTTTACCGCGGTCGCCGCGAGGGAAATTATTCTGTCAGGTGGCGCGATCAATTCACCTCAGTTGCTGATGCTGTCCGGCATTGGCCCCGCGGATCATTTGTCTGACCTTGGGATAGACGTCCGAAATGATCTGCCGGGCGTGGGTGCGAACCTGCAGGATCATACCAGTATCATCGTTCAGTGCCGCAGCCTGAAAAGCTTTCCGATCCACCGGGTCGACCGGCCCTTGAACAAGCTGCGCGCCGGGGTGCAATGGGTCTTTGCCCGCAACGGTGTGGCCGCGTCGAATATCTGGGAGGCGGGCGGCCTGATCCGGGGCAATGTGGATGTCGCCTATCCGAACCTGCAATACCATTTCGGGCCCGTCGGTTTCGAATACACCGACAACAAGATCACCCTGATGCAGGCCTTTGCCTGTCATATCGACCAGTTGCGCCCGCGCAGCGTGGGCCAGCTGCGTCTGGCTTCGAACAATCCGGGGGACCATCCGAACTTGCATTTCAACTATTTTGGTGATCCGGCCGACCTCGAAGACCTTGTCGAAGGCATTCACCGCGTGCGCGACCTGATGTCTCAACCCGCCTTCGATGAGTTGCGCGGGGCAGAGATCGACCCCGGCCCGGATGTAAAGACCGACGACCA
>JANSYB010000679.1 GCA_024742655.1 Paracoccaceae bacterium
AGGCGGATTGTTTTATCTGTTCGCCGGGCCACCTCTAAGGCCATGCTCAGGGCAAGCCGTGACACAGGAGACCGCAATGGCCTTTCGCTGGAAGAATGATCTGACTGAACGCGACGTGACGGATGAGGTCGCGTATCTCAACCGGCGCCAACTGATCGCCGGGGTCGCTGCGGGCGTCGGGCTGGCCGGGGCCGGGGGTCGCGCGCAAGCCGCAGAGCTTGAGCCGACCGATTGGGAAGATATCACCAGCTACAACAACTATTACGAGTTCGGGACCGGCAAGGACGACCCGGTGAAATATGCACACATGCTGACCACCAGTCCCTGGACGGTCAAGATCGACGGGCTGGTCGACCGTCCCGGTGAATATGCCTTCGAGGACATCATGAAGCAGATGACCATCGAGGAACGCATCTACCGGTTCCGCTGTGTCGAGGCGTGGTCGATGGTGGTGCCGTGGAACGGCTTCGAGCTGTCCGACCTGCTGGATCTCGCCGGTGTTCAGAGCGGGGCCAAGTATGTCGCATTCGAGACCGCCCTGCGGCCCGACGAAATGCCCGGTGTCCGCTTTCCCGTTCTCGACTGGCCCTATGTCGAGGGGTTGCGTCTGGACGAGGCGGTGCATCCGCTGACGATCATGGCAACGGGGATCTACGGCAAGGACATTCCAAACCAGAACGGCGCGCCTCTTCGCCTCGTGGTGCCGTGGAAGTATGGCTTCAAATCGATCAAGTCGATCGTGCGGATCACGCTGACCGACAAGGAGCCACCCACCAGCTGGAACAAGGCCAATGCGCGCGAATACGGCTTCTACAGTAATGTGAACCCCGAAGTGGACCATCCCCGCTGGAGCCAGGCCAGTGAGCGGGTCATCGGCACCGGCCTGTTCGCCAAGCGTCAGGATACCCTGATGTTCAATGGCTATGCCGATGAGGTCGCTTCACTCTATACCGGCATGGACCTTGCGAAGTTCTATTGATGGGCGTCGTGTTGCAGTCCGACCTTACGTGTCCGGAGTGCGGGCATGTCGAGCGTGAGCTGATGCCGACGGATGCCTGCCAGTTCTTTTACCAGTGCAAGGGCTGCGGTGTGGTGCTTCGCCCGCTGAAAGGGGATTGTTGTGTGTTCTGTTCCTTTGGAACGGTGCGCTGCCCCCCGGTTCAGACCGGCGAGGGATGCTGCGGGGCCTAGATGGGTTTGCGCGACGGCATAAACGGCGGCCTTCGCGCGGTTCCGGCCTGGCCCATCTACCTGGGCAGTCTTGGCTATGCGGGATGGCTTCTGTGGCTCGGCATCAGTGATCGGCTGGGCGCCGAACCGGTCAAGGCGCTGGAACATGCGTTGGGCGAGGCGGCGCTCTATCTTCTGGTGGCCGGCTTGGCGATCACGCCCTTACGGCGCCTGGTTGGTATCAACCTGCTGAAGTTTCGCCGTGCGATCGGGCTGGCCTGTTTCTTCTTTGTCGTGATGCATCTGCTGACCTGGGCTGTTCTGGACGTTCAGCGGCTGGACCGTGTCTGGGCGGATATCGTGAAGCGGCCGTATATTACTGTGGGGATTGCGGCGCTTCTCCTGATGATTCCGCTGGCGGTGACATCGAACAACTGGTCGATGCGCCGGCTTGGGCCGGCGTGGCGCAAACTCCACCTGTTGGTCTACCCGGCGGCCGTTCTGGGCGCGGTGCATTACCTGATGCTGGTGAAGGGTATTCAGTTGCGCCCGATTCTTTTCCTGATTCTGATTTTGGGCCTTCTCGCCCTGCGGATCACCGCGATTCAGCGTCTCGTCCGGGCCTGAATCCTGAATCA
>JANSYB010000589.1 GCA_024742655.1 Paracoccaceae bacterium
AGATCCATGATGAATTTTTCGTAGGACATGACCAGCCCGCCTTCGAGCCAGCCCGCCGCGTGCCAGACCTGATGCGCACCGGATAGGAGCGTCGACCATAAGGCACCGGCACTGTCCTGCATCGCCTGACCATCCGGCGCATTGGATGAGGTGATCTGCCCCCCGCCAGAACGTACAGGCACGCCCAATCTGCGACCCAATTGCGTCAGCGCCATCGTGGTCATGTTGGCCTCGGGCGAACCGAAGGTCAGCGCACCGGTGCGCAGGTTCATGCTGGAATGGAAAGAGCCAAATACCACCGGACAGCCGGGCCGAACAAGTTGCACTAGCGCTATGCCGACCATCGCCTCGGCCAGGGTCTGCGCCGCCACTGCGGCGGGTGAAAGCGGGCCCATTGCCCCTGCAAAGATCGCCGGAGACACACAGACGCATTGGTTCGCCTCGGCATAGATACGCAGGGCGCTTGACATGGTGTCGTCATAGATCAGCGGCGAATTTACGTTGATATTGGCCTGCATCACGGCGTTGCTATCCATGAAATCGCGCCCGAAGACCAGTCTTGCCATCTCGATACTGTCCCGTGCGCGCTCAGGGGCCGTAACAGACCCCATGAAGGGCTTGGTCGACAGGGTTAGATGCGCCAGCATCATGTCCAGATGGCGCTTGTTCACCGGTATATCTGTCGGTTCAACGACTGTCCCGCCAGAATGATGAAGAGCAAGCGCGCTATAGGCCAGTTTCACAAAGTTGCGGAAGTCTTCGAGCGTGGCGTATCTTCGGCCATTCGACAGATCACTGACAAATGGTGATCCATAACCCGGCATAAGCACGACGTTATCGCCACCAAGTGTCACGGTTTTGGCCGGGTCCCGGCCATGCAGCTGGAATTCACTAGGGGCAGTGGCGCAAAGCTCACGGACTAGATTCGTCTCAAACCTCACGCGTTTGCCATCGACCCTGGCGCCTGCGGCCGCGAAAAGCTCCAATGCTGTGTTGTCGCCCCGAAACTCGACACCGACTTCGCGCAAAATCCAGTCGGCCTGATCTTCGATCCGGGTCAATGCCACGTCGTCCAGCAGCTGATATGCAGGTATTTTGCGGCCTGTGAATGGCGCACTCTCAGATGGCGCATTGTGACGCGACAAGCGGCCTCGACGTGCCTTGATGCGATGACCCGCCGGAGCACTGGCCGCTATAGTCGCGTTCAACTCACCCAACCTCATCTCTCCAGTTTTCAAATCCGAAGCCCATTTTGATTGACATTGCACGTTTGAAAATCAAAATTTTCTTTTCAATGCGTATAAAAATTTTGTACGGGTAGAGCATGTCCGCCCTGTTTCACCATCATGACATGCTCCGGCTTTTTGCCGAAATCGCCCGATATTCCAGCTTTTCGGCGGCGGCCGAAGCGCTCAACATGACCAAGGGAGCTATCAGCTATCAGATAAAGACGCTTGAGGCTGATCTGGGCATGCCGCTGTTCAAGAGAACCAGCAAGGGGGCCGCCCTGACCGACGAAGGATTGAAACTGCTGGCGGCCTGCCAGATCCGATACCAAGAGATCGAAGCCGGCATTCAAGAGTTGAAAGGGGCTTCGTCCCAAACCTTGACTGTCGGTGTTTCAACCTATTTCGCCGCCCGCTGGCTGTCGCCGCGTCTCATGTCTTTCATGCAAAGCTGTCCGGACCTGCAGCTTCGTATCCAGCCAATGATCCAATTCTCACAACACGAGATGCAGGATGTTGATTTGGCGATCAGGTGGGGCGACGGAAATTTCGGAGATGCCAGCGTTACGCCCTTCATGCCGATACGATCCTACCCTGTCGGTAGTGCCGATGCCGCCGGGCAAGTGGAGAGGATCGGGATGAAAGCGGCGTTTTCGCACTTCACATTGCTTCGCGATCGCGACGACAGCAACGCGTGGTCTGATTGGCTGGACGCTGCCATGCTTGCCCCGCAAACCCGGCGAGACGTGTTGATCATTCCCGATCCGAATGTGCGGGTGCAGGCAGTGATTGACGGTCAGGGGATTGCCCTGATGGATGATCTCGTCCAAGACGAATCCAGGAGCGGCAAGTTGTACCGGTTGTCAGATGTCGAACTCCCCGACTACGGCTATTTCATTGTCCGGCCGCATCGTTCCACCGCAACAGAAACCGTCCGTTTGCTTTCTGATTGGTTGCAATGTCAAACCTAAGCGGCCCTTCGCGAG
>JANSYB010000073.1 GCA_024742655.1 Paracoccaceae bacterium
CAGGGCGTACAGCTGCACCCAGGGGCCATAGGCGCGGGCCTGTTTGATGCCGTTCACATAGACATGCGCATGGCCGTGGCCGGGCACGTTGGCCCCGTTCACGCCCTCGGGATCGAAGGTGAAATTGGTCACGCCGATATGCAGGTTGCGGCTTTGGGCGCCGTCGGGGTGAATGGTCAGCGTCAGGTCCGGGGCGGCGCCGGCCACCTCGACCAGGCTGGAGTGATCATGGGCCCCCTCGCCGTGGTCATGGGCGCTGTGATCATGGGCCGCGTCCATTGTCGTATCCGCAGGCGGTGCCGGTTGGCCCGTGGTGGCCCCCAACAGAAAACCGAACCCGGCCCCGAAGACCAGTCCCGTGATCAGAGAGATGAGGGTTTTCGGCATGGCACTCATGGCGGAAAAGAAAGGGGCGGCCCATCACAGAGCCGCCCGCATGGATTGATATCGATCAGCCGCCGATCGCGGCGACAAGCGGCCCCTCGACGATCTCGAGGCACAGGAACATGCCGACGCCGGCGACCATTGCGCCCACGAGGCGGGCATTGACCGAGGTGGCCTCGGTCGCGCCGAGAACCTTTTCGGCGACCCAGCCCGCGGCGATCGCGATGGCATACTGGATCAGGCCGAGGCCCAGCAGGTAGCCGATCAGAACGCCGGCGCCGATGCCGCCTTCCTGGGCGGCGATGCTGCCACCGAAAGCCGAGCCGTGGAACAGGCCAAAGGCCGCGAAAAGCGCCAGTGCAGTGCCCACGCCAAGCGCGCGGCCCGACAGGACGATCCCGCCAACGGCCAGCAGCGAAATCGCGATGAAGGTTTCCTGAAGCGGCATGGCGACGCCCGCATACATCAGGCCGCAGCCAACCAGCATGGCGGCGATGTAGGCCGCAGGCGTCAGGTAGCGATGCGCGGTAAACAGTGCTGCGACACCCATGGCGATCACAAAGAACATGTGGTCGAAGCCCAGAACCGGGTGACCGACGCCCGACAGGGCGCCATGGGCGAATGTTTCCATGGGCAGGCCGCCCAGCGGGTGGTGCGCAAGCGCGGGCGTTGCAGCCAGCGATGCGGCAGCGATGGCGAGAAGTTTCTTCATGTCTGTCCCCTTCGGGTTCTTGCTGTGAAGGGGGGTATCGTCAGAGGGTTTGCGAGCGCTCAGTTTGCCCGGTTTCCCCCAACGGAACACCCCGTCCGTTGTTTTCGTGTCGGACGCACGCGCCCGATGCATGGCCGGTCTCCTGGCTTGCGGGTCGTCGCGGGCACCGGCCTTCCCGGGAGGACCCTCCCAGTGGCAAGTTGGTGCACGCTCTCCGCTTACAGTCGCGGGGGCGGCTGACGATTGGGCCCCCGGAGTGGGTCCGCCGTCACGTCATTCCCAGTTTCGTCCCCGGCGCTTTGCACCTTGTGTGGGGAACCATGCAGTATTTTGTATGCGACCGGGCGGGCGTCTGGTCAAGGCTGATTCCGACCTCGTGTCACGAAATCGCGTCATGCGATCTGGATGGTTTGCCTGACAGGCTGTCAATATCTTGTGGATAACTGCGTGCTTACGACCATATCGTGGGGTTTTGCGTTGACAGACGGGCCTTCGGTGCGTCTGATATCCTCCCAAGACCGGAATCACCGGCCCAGAGAGGGACTCCGCTCGCGTGCAGTTCACAAAGCTCAGACTGACCGGCTTCAAAAGCTTCGTCGACCCCACCGATCTGTTCATATCGGATGGGCTGACGGGGGTGGTGGGGCCGAATGGCTGCGGCAAGTCCAACCTGCTCGAGGCGCTGCGGTGGGTGATGGGGGAAAATCGCCCCACCTCGATGCGCGGCTCCGGGATGGAGGACGTGATCTTTGCCGGCGCGGCCACGCGCCCGGCGCGCAATTTCGCCGAAGTGTCGATCCATATCGACAATTCCGACCGGTTGGCGCCGCAGGGGTTCAACGATGCCGATCACCTTGAAATCATCCGTCGGATCACCCGGGATGTGGGCAGCGCCTACAAGGTCAACGGCAAGGATGTGCGCGCGCGCGACGTGCAGATGCTGTTTGCGGATGCCTCGACGGGGGCGCATTCCCCGGCGCTGGTCCGGCAGGGGCAGATTGCGGAGCTGATCAACGCCAAGCCCACGGCGCGGCGGCGTATCCTTGAGGAAGCGGCGGGGATTTCCGGCCTTTACCAGCGGCGCCACGAGGCCGAACTGAAACTGAAAGGCGCCGAGACCAATCTGGCCCGCGTCGATGACGTGATCGAACAGCTGGCCAGTCAATTGGCGCAACTGGCGCGCCAGGCCCGGCAGGCGGCGCGCTATCGCCAGATCGGAGAGGAATTGCGCCAGGCCGAGGGGCTGTTGCTGTATCGCAGGTGGAAAGATGCCGATGCCGCCCGCGCCGCCGCCGCTGCGGAATTGTCGGAGCGCACAACGGATGCCGCACGCGCCGAAAGTGCCGCCCGCGAGGCGGCCAGGCTGCGCGCCCGCGCCGACGAGGCGCTGCCGCCCCTGCGCGAGGAAGAGGCGATTGCCGCCGCCGTGCTGCAGCGCCTGCAGGTCAGCCGCGATACCCTGTCCGAACAGGAGGAAAACGCCCGCGCCCGTATCGAAACCCTGACCGCCCGGATCGAACAGCTGTCCCACGATATCGAACGTGAGAGCAGCCTGAACCGCGATGCCGGTGAAACCATCGAACGGCTGGAATGGGAGGCCCGTGAACTGTCCAGGGCGGCCGAGGGCCATGACGAGGCGCTGGCCACGGCGGCGCAGGCTGCGCAGGAGGCCGCATCGGTTCTGCAGAATCGCGAGACCGACCTGAGCCAGCTGACCGAGGACGTGGCCCGTCTGGCCGCACGTCATCAATCGGCGCAGCGTCTTGTCGAGGACAGCCGCAAGACCCTTGAACGATCCGAGGCCGAGGCCGGGCGCGCGCGCGAGGCGGCCACCACGGCCCAGGAGGCGTTGACGCGCGCCGGAACCGACTACGAGGCGGCCCAGACCGCCGAGGCACAGGCCGCCGAAACCGCCCGCAAGGCCGAGGCCGCGCTGACCGAGGCCGACGATGCGCGCGCCGATGCCCAGTCGCGCGAGGCCGATGCCCGTGCCGAACGATCCGAGGCCGAGGGCGAGGTCTCGGCCCTGTCGGCCGAGGTATCTGCGCTGGCCCGCCTGCTGGAGCGTGACACTGCCGAGGGCGGACAGATCCTCGATACGCTGCAGGTGGCGCCGGGCTATGAAAAGGCGCTTGGCGCGGCGCTTGCCGATGATCTGCGCGCCCCCGAAGTGGACGCCGACGGCCCGTCCGGTTGGGTGGCGCTATCGGGCTATGCCCAGCCCCAGACCCTGCCCGAGGGTGTTGTCGCGCTCAGTTCGCATGTGACGGTGCCGGGGGTTCTGGCGCGGCGCATGTCACAGATCGGGCTGGTCGAGCCAGAGGAGGGCCCGCGCCTGCAGGCCGATCTCAAGCCCGGTCAGCGACTGGTCAGCACCGAGGGTGACCTGTGGCGGTGGGACGGCTACCGCGCCTGGGCTGAGGATGCGCCGTCGGCCGCGGCGTTGCGCCTTCAGCAGCTCAACCGCCTCGAGGAACTCAAGCAGCAACTGGCCCATGCCACCGCCCGCGCCGAGGGCGCAGCGCGGGCGCATGAAACCCTGCGCGGCCGCCTGACAGACCTGACCGAGGCCGACCGCATGGCACGCGAGGCCCGCCGCGCCGCCGATGGCGCCGTGGCCGAGGCGAACCGCGCACTGAGCCGGGCCGAGGCCGACCGCAACCTGGCGGAGTCCAAGCTGGAATCGCTTGGCCTTGCCGTGACACGTCACGAGGAAGAGGCGCTGGCCGCGCGCAAGACATTGGCCGAGGCCGAGACCGCGCTTGGTGATCTGGCCGATCTCGACACCGCCCGGGCCGAAGTCGAGGATGTCAAGATGACGGTCGAGGCGGCCCGCATGACGATGATGGCCAAACGCTCGGCCCATGATGAATTGCGCCGCGAGGGCGAGGCCCGCACGAAGCGGTCACAGGAAGTGACCAAGGAACTCAGCGGCTGGCGGCATCGCCTTGAGACCGCCGAGAAGCGCAGCGCAGAGCTGGCCGAGCGCAAGGCGACGTCTGAACAGGAACTGAACGAGGCCTCCGCACGCCCCGGTGAACTGGCCGAAAAGCGGGCCGAGCTGAGTGCGGAAATCGACAAGGCCGAGGCGCGTCGCGCCGAGGCTGCCGATACCCTGTCCAAGGCTGAGGCCGTGGCGCGGGAGGCGGTCGCCAATGAACGCGAGGCCGAACGGCTGGCCGGTGAGGCCCGCGAGGCGCGTGCGCGGTCCGACGCCCGGGCCGAGGCCGCCCGCGAGACACAGGCGCAGGCCGCCGCGCGCATCGAGGAAGAGCAGGAAACCACGCCGGAGGCGTTGCTGGACAAATTGCAGGTCGATCCCGGGGCGATGCCCGCCGCAGAGACCATCGAGGCCGATGTGAACCGGCTCAAACGGCAGCGCGACGCGCTTGGCGCGGTCAACCTGCGCGCCGAGGAGGATGCCCGCGAGGTCGAGCAAGAGCATCAGACCCTTCTGGGCGAAAAGACCGACCTGGAAGAGGCGATCAAGACCCTGCGCAGCGGTATCGCCAGCCTGAACCGCGAGGGGCGCGAACGGCTTTTGACGGCCTTCGAACAGGTCAATTCCAATTTCTCGATGCTGTTCAAGCATCTCTTTGGCGGGGGCGAGGCCAACCTCGTGATGGTCGAAAGCGATGACCCGCTGGAGGCCGGGCTGGAGATCATGTGCCAGCCGCCGGGCAAGAAACTGGCCACGCTGAGCCTGCTGTCGGGCGGGGAACAGACGCTGACCGCGCTGGCACTGATCTTTGCGGTGTTCCTTGCCAATCCCGCGCCGATCTGTGTGCTGGACGAGGTTGACGCGCCGCTGGATGACGCCAATGTGGGCCGGTTCTGCGATCTGCTGGACGAGATGTGCCGCCGCACCGAGACGCGGTTCCTGATCATCACGCACCATGCCGTCACGATGAGCCGGATGGATCGCCTTTTCGGGGTGACCATGGCCGAGCAGGGCGTCAGCCAACTGGTTTCTGTCGACCTCAAGAAGGCCGAGCAGATGGTCGCCTGAACGGCCAACGCCCGGGCAGTTTCACAGCCTGAAGCGCTGCATTGCCGCCTCATCCCAGGTCAGGCCCAGCCCCGCAGCCGTCGGCCGCCCTATCGCCCCGTCGCGCACCGGCAGGCGGCCCTCGCACAGATCATCGAGCGCGGTGTCGAACAGCGGGAAATACTCCAGCAAGCCAAGATTCGTCAGGCCCACGCTGGCATGCATCGCCGCCGCCGTGCCCAGGGCCATGCTGTTGGAATTGTGCGGTGACAAGGTGATCCCCGCCATCTCGGCCGCGATTGCGATGGCTTGTATTTCCAGGATCCCGGTCTGGCAGATATCCGGGTTGACGATGTCGACGGCGCGGGCGTCGAACAGCGGGCCGAATTCGCGGCGCGTCGGCAGGGTTTCGCCCGACAAAAGGGGCTGTTGGATACTGTCGCGGATGTATCTCAGCGTCGCGGCATCGTCGGGCGGCAGCGGATCCTCGATCCACAGCAGGTCAAACGGCTCCATCGCGCGGGCCAGCCGGGTCGCACGGGCGGGCGTCGCATGGCGCCACAGATCGACGGCAAGGCCGATCCCGGGCCCGACCGCGTCGCGCACGGCCTGCAGGATGGCCAGCCCGTCGTCGACACTTGTGTCCGCGCGGAACGGGTACAGCTTGATCGCCTTGTGCCCGGCCTTGGCCTGTTTTGCGGCCATGGCGGCAAAGGCGTCGGGTGTTTGCGGATCGGGGGAATAGATATTGGCATAGACCGGCACGCTGTCATGGCACGTCCCGCCCAGCAGGTCGCAGACCGGCGCCCCGTGGCGCAGGCCGAGGATATCCCAAAGCGCGATCTCGATCCCGGCGAAGGCAGCATAGGCCTCCAGCCCGGGGCGCTGGTGACCAAAACTGCCGAAGACCTCACCGGCCAGCGCCCGGATATCCCCGGCGGGGCGCCCTGCCAGCCAGTCGCCGACATCGCGGATCATTCCGATCAGGGCGCGTTCACGGTGATTCAGGTGATGGCATTCGCCCCAGCCCACCACGCCGCCCGTGGTTTCGACCCGTACGAAGATATATGGTTTGCGCGCCCACCACGCGCCCGGGTTGGTCTCGCCGGGGATCAGGTATGGCGTTATGGTGGCGATGCGGTCGGTCATGCGCGGCCCTCTGTTTTCAGAAGTCATACCATAAGCCGCGCCCGGCGGAAGCGTTCAGGGCAGGGGCCCGGTTTGCCACAGCTGCACCTTCAGCCCGCCATGGGCCACGCTCGGGCCGGGGTCCTCGAAGGGCAGGGTCGTGGCGCGGGCCAGACCGGCCTCGGTCGTGATCAACCCGACGCGCCAGCCCCGGAACCGCTCCTTCAGCGTCTTGCCCAGAGATCCGTAAAGACCAAAGAGCTGCTTGCTCGTGCCGATCCGGGCGCCGTAGGGCGGGTTCACGATGACGAGGCCGGGCGGGCCGTTCGGGCGCTGCAGGTCGCTGACCGCGTGTGTTTCGAACCGGGTCAGATGCGCGACCCCGGCGCGTTCGGCGTTTTCACTTGCGCCCCGGATGGCCCCCGCATCGCGATCGGAGCCGTAAAAGCGCAGGGGCGTAACGCGCGACCGGTCGGTGCGCAGGTCGTCCCAGATGTCCGCGTCAAACGTGGCGAGCCGCTCAAAGGCGAAGTGGCGTGCGTGGCCGGGGGCGAGGTTGGCGGCGATCTGGGCTGCCTCGATCACAAAGGTGCCCGAGCCGCACATCGGGTCCAGCACCGGCTCAGAACCGTCATAGCCGCATTGCCGCAGAAAGAGTGCCGCCATGGTTTCGCGCATCGCGGCCTTGCCGACAAAGGTCTTGTAGCCGCGTTTGTGCAGCAACTCTCCGGAGGTATCGATGCTGAGCGTGCACTGGTTGTCCTCGATCCGAAGCTGGATTCGGATGGCCGCGTCGCCGTTCATCGGTGCGCCCGTCACCTCCTCGATGGCGCAGGCCACGCGTTCCGCGGCCGCCCCCTGGTGGTGGATTTTCGATTTGCGGCAGGTGGCCTCGACCGTCACGGGGACGTCCGCGCGCAGGAGTGCGTTCCAGTCGACCTCTCGGGTTTGCGCCTCGAGCCGCTCGAGATGCATCGCCTGGAACCGCGCCACCCGCGCCAGCACCCGGCCCGTGCCACGCAAGAGCAGGTTGGCGCGCCAGACATCCGTCCACTTGCCGCGAAAGCGCACGCCGCCGGGCATCGCCTTGGGCTTGGAAAACCCGAGCGCCAGCGCCTCGTCCTTGAGTGCGAGTTCCAGCCCCGGTGGCGCGGTGAGAAAGATCTCGAACGCGCGGGCGGGTGTCATAGGGCGTTCAGCAGGGCGCGCGTGGGCCAGGCATCGGCGGGCAGGCCCAGTTTCTGCTGAACGTCCTGCACGGCGGCCCGTGTGCCGGCACCCAGGATGCCGTCGATCTTGCCCACGTCATAGCCGCGCGCGTCCAGTTTGCGTTGCAATTGCTTCATCTGCTCACCCGACAGGCCCGGTTCGGGATTGCCTGCGTCGAAGACCGGGGCGCCCTCCAGCCGGTTGGCGAAATAGGCCGCTGTCAGGACGTAGACGAAACTCTGGTTCCATTTGAAATAGACCCGGAAATTGGGATAGGCGAGAAAGGCCGGCCCCTTGCGTCCCTGCGGCAGGATGATCGAGGCGGGCAGGTTCCCCGCGATCTGCCCGTGCCGGGGCGTCACGCCAAGGGCGGCCCATTCGGTGGCGGGCTTTGTGGTGCGCAGCCCGGTCTGGGACCAGTCGAGGGTCTGGGGCACGCTGATCTCTTGCAGCCAGGGCTCTCCGGGGCGCCAGCCCAGATGGCTGAGCATCTTGCCACCCGACAACAGCGCATCGGGGGCAGAGCGCTTGAGGTCCACCTGCCCGTCGCCGTCACCGTCCACGCCGTTGTCCAGGATATCCTGCGGC
>JANSYB010000535.1 GCA_024742655.1 Paracoccaceae bacterium
CCACGCATGCGGGTCGGCGCCGTCGATCGCGTGGTCATGCCCGGCATGATCGTCATGCGCGTGATCCTCTTCATGCCCATGGTCATGATCCTTGTCGTGCCCGTGCCCATGGTCGTGATCATGCCCGTGCGCGTCATCGTGCCCATGGTCATCGTGCCCATGGCCGTCCTCATGCCCATCATGCCCGGCATCGCCAAAGGCCACGCCCTCGCGGGCCGGCAACAACGTCGTGCCCTCTGTATCAAGAAGCGTGACGATCCGCGCACCCGCGGACAAGGCCTCGGCTGCCCTGTCGAACGACGGCGAAAGTCCTGTGCCAACGGCAATCACCACATCCGCCCCCTCAAGCGATGCGGCTTCGGACGGGCGCAGACTGTAATGGTGTGGTGAGGCATCAGGCGGCATGATCAACGCGGGCATTCCCGCCCCCTCCATCACCTTTGCCACGAGGCTGTGAACTGCCGCGATATCGGCGGCGACACGTGGCGTCTCCGCCAGTACGGGACCGGCAAGGAACATGACAGACAGGACACAGGCACGCAGAGACATTTGAATTCCTTTCGATGACGTGGTTGCGATTTGTTATAGTATAACATATCATCACGTCCAGACGAAAAACGACAGGGTCTGTCATGCTGGGTTTCGAACATCACGACCACCATTCCTGTATCCGCTCCGGCGTTGCGGCCGCCGAGGCGCATTGCATGGCAGAAGGTCTGCAATTCACCCCGGTGCGTCGGCGGGTTCTGGAAATCCTGCTTGAGCGGCACGCCGCCCTTGGCGCCTATGACATCCTCGATGTGCTGCGGGACGAGGGGCTGGGCTCTCAGCCGCCGGTGGCCTATCGCGCGCTGGATTTCCTTGTCTCCAACGGGTTCGCGCACAAGATTGAACGCCTGAACGCCTTTGTCGCCTGCACCCATATGGGCGAGGATCACAACCCCGCCTTCCTGATTTGCCGCGACTGCGACGCGGTGGCCGAGACACAGGCCGACACCGCGCGCGGGGCGCTGGCAAAGGCCGCGGGATCGACCGGGTTCCGTGTCGAACGCCTCGTGGTGGAGGCCGTGGGCCTGTGCCCGCGCTGCCAGCAGGTGACCCCGGCATGAGCCTGATCGAGATGAAGAACCTGCGCGTCGATCTGGGCGGGCAGACCGTGCTGCATGACGTGTCGCTAAGCGTCGAGCCCGGCGAGATCGTCACGATCGTCGGCCCCAACGGGTCTGGCAAATCCACCCTTCTGCGCACGCTGATCGGGGCGCAGACGCCCACCCGCGGTCAGGTCCGGCGCAAACCGGGGCTGCGGGTCGGCTATGTTCCGCAGCAACTTCATATCGATCCCACCCTGCCCCTGACCGTGCGCCGCTTTCTCAGCCTGCCAAAACGCGTGGATGACGCCACCGCACGGCAGGCCCTGCACGAGGCCGGCGCCGCCGGGCTTGGCAAGCGCCAGATGGCGGGCCTGTCGGGCGGGCAATCGCAACGCGTGATGCTGGCGCGTGCCCTTCTGAACCACCCCGAGCTGCTGATCCTGGATGAGCCGACACAGGGCCTCGATCAACCCGGCTCCGCGGCCTTTTACCGCCAGATCGAGGAGGTGCGCCAGAAGATCGGCTGCGCGATCCTGATGGTCAGCCATGAATTGCACGTGGTCATGGCGGCGTCCGATCGGGTGATCTGCCTCAACGGGCATATCTGCTGCGAAGGCGCACCCGAACACGTGGCCAGCGCACCGGAATACCGCGCGCTTTTCGGCACCGGCACGGGCGGCGCGCTGGCGCTTTACCGGCATGAACATTCCCATAGCCACGAGGCCTGCGATCATGATCATGCCCATGACAACGCCCCCCCGCACGAGGCCGCCGAATGACCCTGCTTGATGATTTCCTTGTGCGCGCCGCGCTGGCCGGGCTGGGCGTGGCGCTGGCTGCGGGTCCGTTGGGCTGTTTCGTGGTCTGGCGGCGCATGGCCTATTTCGGCGATGCCACGGCCCATGCGGCAATCCTTGGCGTGGCGGTGTCACTGGCGTTTTCGCTGTCGCTTTTCGTGGGTGTGCTGGTGGCGGCCCTGATGATGGCGGGGGTGGTTTCCTCACTGAGTGGGCGAACCTACGCGATGGACACGCTTCTGGGGGTTCTGGCCCATTCGGCCCTGGCCGCGGGGCTGGTCGCGGTGTCCTTTCTGCAGGGCGCGCAGATCGATCTGGCGGCCTATCTCTTCGGCGACATCCTGGCCGTGGGGCGCGTGGACGTGGGCATCATCTGGGCCGGGGCCATAGCGGTGATCGCCCTTCTGGCGTGGCGGTGGCAGGCGCTGTTGACGGCCACGCTCAACCCCGATCTCGCCCATGCCGCTGGGATCGATCCGCGCCGCGAACAATTGGTGCTGACACTGGCCCTTGCGCTGACCGTGGCGGTGGCGATCAAGGTGGTCGGCGTTCTCCTGATCGGCGCGATGCTGATCATTCCCGCCGCCGCCGCGCGCGCCTTTGCCGGCACGCCCGAACGCATGGCCCTGGCCGCCGCCGCCATCGGCGGGGGCGCGGCACTC
>JANSYB010000404.1 GCA_024742655.1 Paracoccaceae bacterium
GGCTCTCCACCCGGTCTTGGCCGCGGTGGCCCCCGAAAGGGCCACCGCGCCTTGGCACGCAAGCGGTGCGGTGCGGGAGGAAACTACACCATCCACCAGCGTTCCATGATGCGACGACCGTCGAAGCCACGCACCCACGAAACGTCGCCATGGGCGATCTTGTCGTTACGGGCATGAACCGAGTTGGCGAACATCGGAATGATGACGCTGCCTTCGTCACGCAGCAGGACCTGCATCTCGCGATACATCTCGGCGCGCAACTCTTCGTTCAGTTCCGCACGGGCGGAGGTCAGGAGTTCGTTGAAGCGCGGGTGGTCCCATTGGGATTCGTTCCATGCCGCGCCCGGCGCGAAGGCCGTCGAGAACATCGCATCCTCGGTGGTGTAGCCGCCCCAGTAGCTGGCGCTCCAGGCTTTCTTCATCCAGACATCCGACCAGTAGCCGTCGTTGACCTCGCGGACCACATTGATGTTGATGCCAGCCTTCTTGGCCGAGGCCTGGAACAGCACCGCTGCGTCAACCGCACCGGCAAAGGCCGCATCGGCAGCGCTGAGATCGATCGTGAGATCGCCCAGGCCGGATTTCTGCCAGTGGTGACGGGCCTTGTCCGGATCATAGGTGTTCTGTTCGATATCGGCCGCGTGATAGCGATAGGAGGGGCCGATCGGGTGGTCGTTGCCGATAACACCGTGACCGAACAGGATCTTGTCGAGAATCTCCTGGCGGTTGATCGAGAATTTGAGCGCCTTGCGCAGCTCCGGATTATCGAAGGGTGCAACCGTACCAAGCATCGGCAAGGTGTAGTGCAGGGGGCCGGCGCCTTCCTCGACGATCACGTCGCCTCTTTTTTCAAGCAGCGACAAGGTCTTCAACTCGACACTGCCGATGCAATCCACTTCACCCGTGATCAGCGCGTTGGTGCGGGCCGACGAATCCACGATGGACATCAGGTCGATCGTATCGGCATGCGCGGCCCCTTCCTTCCAGTAATTCGGGTTCCGCTCGAACTGATAGATTTGTCCTGGTTGTTCATTCTTCAGGATGTACGGGCCCGACCCGCCGCCTGTCCAGTCGATCACGCCATCCTTGGACGGGTAGATCGTGAACAGCGCTTCGTTGAAGTTATAGGGGAAATCGGCGTTGCCTTCCGACATCGTGATCACCAGCGTGTCGGGGCCATCCGCCCGGATCTCGGTCACGGCTTCCAGCAGCGGCTTGCCAACGGATTTCGTCTCCTCGCCCCGGTGATAATTGAGCGACGCGATCACATCCTCGATCGTCATGGTCTTGCCATTGTGGAACTCGACACCCGAACGCAACTTGAAGGTCCAGATGGTCGCATCGGGGGACGACGACCATTCGGTTGCCAGTGACGGCACCAGGTTTCCGGCCGCATCCACCTCGGTCAGCGTGTTTGCGACGCCGTAAACGGCCGTCCACTGAATGCCGTTGGTGATGGTCGCCGGGTCGAGCGTGTCCGACGTGGATCCATGCGCCATCGCAAGGCGCATGTGCCCGCCTTTGCTGGGCGTGGCCGCGTGTGCCTGGCTGAACAGGCCCGAGCTGACGCCCACCGCCATGCCCAGGGCCGCTGTGCGTCCCATGAACTCGCGCCGCGACATGCGGCCCTTTTCTATCTGGCCCACCAGCCATTGCGCGTGCTTTTCGCGGTCGTTCATTTTCAGTTCCTCCCTGTTTTGATGCGCGCGTCACGCAGGACGCGTCGCAGCGGGCAAATCAGCCCATGAAAAATATTTACCATTGGTAAGTTTTATGTGTCAATGTTTGTAAAATATACGAAAGGTTTGCTTTCAGGTGATTCAGACGGCAATCACCGACCAGACTGTTCGATGTGAAGGAAGATCAAGTGACACGACCGGGTCAGCTCAGTGTGGAAGCGCACCAGGTTCTGAGCAGCGGGCAGTTCGCGCCCGCCGATCGCTCGGCAAGGAACCTGCCAAGCCTGCGCGCAAGGACGAAAGCCGCCATTGCCCCGGCCGTTGAGCGGGTCTTGAGGGCCACGGGCGTGACCACAAGGGACATCACCATCAACGGTGTCCCCTGTATGGAAGTGAGCCCGCCCGAACGCACCGCGCCTTGGCCGATCCTTTACGGGTTCGGCGGCGGGTTCATTCAGGGCAGTCCGTTCGAGGAGTTGACCATCACGGCGCCCCTTTGCGCGATGACGGGGGCCAGGTTGATCGTTCCGGACTATCGACTTGCACCCGAGCATCCATGGCCGGCGGCGGTGGAAGATGGCTATGCGGTGTATCGCAAGCTGGCTGAACGGCGATTTGCGATCGTCGGGGAATCGGCCGGGGGAAACCTGGCACTTGTTCTCATGCAGCGCGCCAGAGCGGAGGGGCTGGCGTTGCCCGGGGCTGTGGCGCTGTTGTCGCCGTGGTGCGACCTGAGCAATCCCGGCGACAGCCTGACGTTCAACGACGGGCGCGATCCGTCGTTGTCGGCGCGGGGCTCGAGGCAGGCGGTGCGCCATTATGTCGGCGCAAACCCCGTGGCGCATCCCGACATTTCACCGATCAACGGGATGTTCGACGCGGATTTTCCGCCCTTTGTCATCACGACGGGCACGCGCGACCTGCATCTCAGCCAGGCGGTGCAGCTTTCCCAGGTTCTCAGAGACAGCGGTGTGCCGGTCGATCTGCAGGTCTGGGACGGGTTGTGGCATGTGTTCGAATTTTACGATCACTTGCCGGAGGCGCGACACTCAATTCGCCAGATCGCGGCGCATCTGCAATCCAACATGAACCGGTAGAATCCGCCTCAGCCGAACAGGGATTTTTCCTGAAACGCCTTGGAGCCAAGCGCGATCCGCGCGATGTTCTCGATCTTGGCGCGGGCCTCTTTGTGCTTGCGGATGCTTTCGGGGTCATTGGGAAGAAGTTTCATCAATGCGTATTCCATGTCCGAAATGGCCTTGTCGCTGTCGGCCTCTTCGACCTTGGCGCCTGACCGGCTCCAGATGCCGTCGATGACGATCCCTAGGTTCCGCGCGGCGCTTCTGGCCTCGGCGTCGTCGAGGAAATGTTTCAGTTCATGGACGAGGTTGGTCTGAATCCGGGTGTTGTTGGCGATCTGAATGCGCTGGCACTGGGTATTGTGCGGCACTTCGCCCAGCAGGGATACCCAGGCCTGGCAGACGCCACTGTTGAAAATGGCCTCGTGGAAATTGGCCACGATAATGGCCCATAGCCGTTCATAAGGCGTTTCCGCGTAACGATAGAGCTCGACCACACAGTCGCTCAGTAGGTTGTTCGATCTGCGGAAAACGGCCTCCAGAAGACTGCTCTTGTCTTTGAAATGGTGCAGCACCACGCCCTTGGAGACCCCGGCGATCTCGCCGACTTTTTCAAGCGTGGTGCCACGCAGTCCATAACGAACGACGGCTTCGAACGTGGCTCGCGACAGTTCGGAACGCCGTATTGCACTGATCGATCTGGATTTCATCGGACGGGTACCTCGGTCA
>JANSYB010000349.1 GCA_024742655.1 Paracoccaceae bacterium
GCCATGCCGTTGTCCGCTGCGGAACTGAATGACCGCTACGGGTCAATGGGCACCATGACCGTCTCTCTGGGCGGTGAAACCCTTGAGATGGTGATCCCCCATGACCGGGAAAAGGATCGCGGCTATGCCGAGCAGAAGATGATCATGGGGTCTTTCCTGACGATCAACACCGTGGGCCGTGTTGTCGATGACACCGGCACGCCCGGCCGCCCCATGGTGCAGGTCACGCTGCAGAAACGGTCGGGCGAGATGGCGCTGATTTCGGCGGAGGTTTTCGACGAACAGGGTTTCGATGCGCCGCTTGCCATGGGGGCCGATGGCGGGCAGGGTGCGCTGACCGCTTTCGAGATGGGCGACGATAACACCGTCACTGCCACGGTCGAAGGGAATTTCCTGCGTCTGACCGGCTATACCAGCGAACCGCGTGTGGCCGACGGGGCGACGCCCGTGCCCAGCACGATCAACTGGACGGTGACGCTGCCGCCGCTGGAATAGTCACTCCCACCACCTGTCGATCGTCGCGATGTCATCGTCGGACCAGCCGAAATGATGCGCGAATTCGTGGACGGTGACATGGGCGACAAGCTCTTGCAGGCTGACATCGCCCCGGTCGCGCCATTCGGCCAGGATGGGTTCGCGGAAAAGCCACACGGTATCGGGCCCCATCGGCTGATCAAAGACAGACTTTTCGGTCAGGGGGATGCCCTCGTAAAGACCGGTCAACTCCAGCGGGTCCTGCATCCCCAGATCATCCAGCATGTCAGGCGCGGGCCAGTCGGCGACCTGCAGGGCGACCGCCCGGGCGCCCTCGCGGAACGGCGGCGGGAACGCCGCCACCGTCTGGTGGGCGATCTCTTCCATGCGTGCAAGGGTCATGTTCTGGCTCATGCGGTTGCTATGCCCCAGTCCGGCTGACAAGAAAACACCATTCCCGCGCGGGGAAAGCGACATGCGCGTCGCGAACGGACGGCAGCGGCCGTGGGTTTAGCGGCACATATCCACCTTCACATCAGGAACCGTGTTCGCCCGATGATCGCAATCCATTCCCAATCCGGCGCTTTCACGTCGCAGGACTGTGCCACAATCCTTGCCGGTATCGGTGAGGCACCCGCGCGTGATGCCGGGCTTGTCGGTCGGCAGCGCGATCACAACCTGCGCCGCGCCGACATCACCTGGCTGGACGAGGTGCCCGGCACCGGCTGGATCATGGACCGTATCATCGATGTGGTTCGCGCCGCCAATGCACAGGTTTTCGGGTTCGATCTGACGGATTTCGCCGAAAGCCCGCAGGTCGCCCGCTACGACGCCGCGCGCGAGGGGCATTTCGACTGGCATACCGATATCGGTGACGGGCCGGTGGCCGGGCGGCGCAAGCTGACCATCGTCGTGCAACTGTCCGATCCAGGGGCGTATGAGGGCGGTGTGCTCGAGATCATGCGCGGCTCCGCCGTGATTGAGGCCCCGCGCGATCAGGGCGCGGCCACGCTTTTCCCCGGTTTCCTGCTGCATCGCGTGACCCCTGTCACGGGGGGCACGCGGCATTCACTGACAGTCTGGGCCCACGGGCCCGCGTTTCGCTGAAAGTCTCAGAGCATCAGCTGGTAAGAGGTCGGCACGTAGCGGAACCCGTCGCCATCCGTCTCGACATAGCCGGTGCCCGGCCACGGCATGTGATAGCCCACGAAGGGCAGCTTGTCGGCGGCCAGCATGCCGAGGATCTTGCGCCGGGTGGTGGCGGCGGCGGGCTTGTCCATGTCGAACTTCACCTCCCAGTCGGGGTAGGCCAGCGACCAGACATAATGGTTGGCGAAATCCGCCGCGATCAGCAGGGCCTCGCCCTCGCTTTCGATCATGTGGACCATGTGGCCTGGCGTGTGGCCAAAGGCGGCCATCGCCATATGCCCGGCAAACCCGCTGGCGCCGTCGTCCATCATCGTGGTCATTTCGGCCAGCGGGCGCATGTTGGCCTCGAATTTCTCGTTTTCGGCCTTGGCCCAGGCATCGAATTCCACAGCACCCGTGGCATAGCGCGCATTGGGGAAGGTCGGCGTGCCTTCGTTCATCAGCCCGCCGATATGGTCGCCATGCATGTGGGTGATCACCACGACGTCTATCATGTCGGCGCTGTATCCCGCCGCCTCCAGCGCGCCGGTGATGCCCTCGGCGTTCAGACCGGTGTCGAACAGAACCAGCTCATTGCCGGTATTCACCACGGTGGGGGTAAAGAAGAACTGCGCCTGGTCGGTCGGCAGGTTGGCCGCGGCCGAGGCGGCGTTGAACTCCTCCTCGCTGACGTTCAGGCCGAAGATCGAATGCGGATCGGGGCGCGGCATCGTGGCGGCCAGCAGCGTCGTGACCTCGAACCCACCCACGGTGACGCGGTTGAATTTCGCGGTCGCCGTGCCCAGCATCGGGGCCGTGGCAAAGGCTGGCAGGGCCGAGGCCACGGGCAAAGCTGCCGCCGAGGCCAGCACGGAGCGGCGGGTGAATACGGTTCTGGTCATGGTGATCTCTCCCTGATGTCATACGAAAGATAGTCTATAGCGGTCGCATGACAATCCTCGCAGGGTCACACCAAAGTGAAATGCAACGCCGTGCGATGCGCGGCCTTTTGCCGACCCGTCCCGAGGTCTAGAGTGGCGCGATGATCCAGGTCCTGTCCAATCGAACATTCGCTGCGCTTTTCGGCGCACAGGTCGTGGCGCTGCTGGGCACCGGCCTTTTGACCGTGGCGCTTGGCCTTCTGGCCTATGACCTTGCGGGTGATCGGGCCGGGCTGGTGCTGGGCACGGCGCTGACGATCAAGATGGTGGCCTATGTGGGCCTGTCGCCGGTGGCACAGGCGCTGGTGCAGCGCCTGCCGCGCAAGGCGGTGCTGGTGGGGGCCGACCTGATCCGGGCCGGTGTGGCGCTGTGCCTGCCCTTCGTTTCCGAGGTCTGGCACATCTACACGCTGATCTTTGCCCTTCAGGCCGCTTCGGCCACCTTTACGCCCGCGTTTCAGGCCACGATTCCCGACGTGCTGCCGGACGAGGGCGATTATACGCGTGCGCTGTCGCTGTCGCGGCTCGCCTATGACCTCGAAAACCTGCTCAGCCCGGCGCTGGCCGGTCTGCTGCTGACGGTGCTGAGCTACAGCTGGCTGTTTCTCGGCACGGTTCTGGGCTTCGCCCTTTCCGCCGCCCTTGTCTGGCGCGCGGCGGTCCCGGTGATCACGGACGACAGCGCGCAGCGCCCCTTTCGCGAGCGGCTGACGCGCGGCATCCGCATCTACCTTGCCACGCCGCGCCTGCGCGGATTGCTGGCGCTGAACCTGTCGGCGGCGGCGGTGGGCGCTTTCGTACTGGTCAACACGGTGGTGATCGTGCGTGGCGGCTATGCCGGGTCCGAGGCCGATCTGGCGCTGGCCATGGCTGCGTTCGGGGCGGGTTCCATGGCGGCGGCGCTGATGCTGCCGCGGCTGCTGGATCATCTGGCCGACCGCCGCGTGATGCTGGCGGGCGCGCAGGGTCTCGTGCTGGTGGCGCTGATCCTGTCGGGGGTGTTGCTGTGGGGCGGGTTGCCGGGCTGGCGGATCTACCTGCTGACGCTTGCTGTGATGGGCTTTCTCTATGCCAGCGTCCTGACGCCGTCCGGCCGGCTGCTGCGCCGATCGGCCCATGCCGAAGATCGCCCGGCCGTCTTTGCCGCGCAATTCGCGCTCAGCCATGCGTGCTGGCTCATCGCCTATCCAATGGCGGGCTGGGCCGGGCAGGCGCTTGGCATGGGGGTGGCGCTGCTGATCCTCGGGGTGCTGGCCCTGGTTGGGCTGATCATCGCCCTGCGCGTGTGGCCCGCGGACACGCCGCAGGTGATCGAGCACGAGCATCCCGACCTGCCGCCGGACCACCCGCATCTGCGCGCCCATCACGGCAAGCGGCGGCACGCCCATGCCTTTGTCATCGACGATGAACACCGTGTCTGGCCCACC
>JANSYB010000509.1 GCA_024742655.1 Paracoccaceae bacterium
CGGCAAGATGTTCGGCAGCGAGACCTTTGACATCAAGCCCGACATCATGACCATGTCCAAGCAGATCACCTCGTCCTATTTCCCGTTCTCGGCCTTCATGATGACCGAAGAGGTTTACGGGCCGATCGCGGATGAAAGCCACCGGATCGGTGTTCTGGGGCACGGCTATACCGGCGGGGCGCATCCCGTGGGGGCGGCCGTGGCGCTGGAAAACCTTAAGATCATCGAGGAAAAGGAGCTGGTCGCCAACGCCGCCGAACGCGGGGCCGAGCTTCAGGCCGGTCTGAGAAAACTGGCCGCTCACCCGCTGGTGGGCGAGGCGCGCGGCGTGGGCCTGATTGCCGCGCTTGAGATCATCGCCCCCGAGGACCGCGCGGACGAATTCGCCCCGGGCAAGCTGGGTGCGGCGATGAACGCGCATTTCCTCAAGAACGGGCTGATTTCGCGCAACATGATGGATGCGATGGCCTTCTGCCCGCCGCTGATCGTGACCGCGGCACAGGTTCGTGACATCCTGACCGCTGTGGAGCGCAGCCTGGAAGGGTTCAGCGCCGATATGGCAGCCTGAGGTCTTTCGCGCAAAAACGGGCAGTGGCGCGCGCGCCACATGCCCCCCCGCTGCGATCTGCGCGCCGCCGAAGAGGCCGAGATCTACACATTCGTGATGCTGCGCTTCTGGCCTGCACCGGCAACCACATCGAGGCGCTTCGCCCCGGGGTCGCCGCCACGACGGGCCGAAATGGCGTGTGTCATCGGCGGCTCTTGTCGCGGGTGCGGACACACTAACGGGTGTTAATGCCGCGCACGGTGTGACGTTCCGATAATGCCGATGTCGCTGTTCAGACCTCTTTCGGGGGGCTGCCAGCGGTGCGGCGGGTCGCGTTTTCTTGGACGCGCCGGCTGTTTCAATCGCATTTCGAAGGAGGAAAACACCATGACGGAAACTGAAGCAACACCCGCCACGACCGTCGGACAGGGCGTGTCCGTTCCCGTTTACGAGAGGGGCCGCACGCCGTTCTGGGCACTTCGAAACGAGATCGACGGGCTTTTCGACGACTTTTTCCGCACCGGCTGGAGCGGCTGGCCCCGCGGGCGCGTTGGTGCCTCGGCCCCGCAACCGGGTGCGCCGGGCGTATCGCCATCCCTCGACGTGATCAACAAGGAAGACGAGGTAAAGCTGATCGCCGATCTGCCGGGGCTGGCCGAAACGGATATCGACGTGCAGGTGACCGACAGCACCCTGACGATCAGCGGTGAAAAGAGGGAAGATCTGGAAGAGGGCGACAAGCAAGGTGAGCGATATGTCCGCGAACGCCGTTTTGGCAGCTTTACGCGGCGCATCTCTTTGCCCGAGGGTATCGATCAGGACAATATCGACGCCTCTTTCAAGAACGGCGTGTTGACCGTGCGCCTGCCCAAGAAGCCCGAAGCGCAGCATCCGGCACGCAAGATCGAGGTCAGGGCAGGCGCCTGATCTGATGCGGCGGCCGCATGCAACACCATTGGCAAGACGCAAGATGGCGTAACGGTGCGCTCTGAGCCTTGAGCCCTGCCTGGGCATCGGGCGGCATGTGCTGAAAACAGCGGCCCGGTGTCAGGCGCGCCGCCAACGCCATCTTGCCCGACGAGAAAGGAAAGCAAAGATGAGCATGCGATTTTGTGCCTTCGTGGCGACGCTTATTGTTTCATTGAGCGCGTTTTCTATCGACGCTTCGGCCCAGATGCGATCCGAGCCGGATGGGCGCGGCATTCCCACGATTGCCCCGGTGATCAAGGAAATCACCGATGGGGTTGTCAACATCTCGGCCAGGGCCGAGCAGCCTTTGCAAATCAATCCGTTGTTCCGGGACCCGCTGTTCCGGGATTTTTTCGATCTGCCCGACCAGCTGCCGGACATGCAGCGGGCCAGTGTCGGATCGGGGGTGATCGTTGATGCGTCCGAAGGGTATGTGCTGACCAACCACCATGTCATCGCCGGGGCCGACACGATCCTTGTCACCCTCCGCGACCGGCGCGAGGTTGCCGCCGAACTGGTCGGCAGTGATCCCGGCACCGATATCGCGGTTCTCAGGGTGCCGGCCGACGACCTTTCGGGGGTGCCACTGGGTACATCGGACCGCCTTCTGGTGGGCGATTATGTCGTCGCGGTCGGCAATCCGTTCGGGATCGGTCAGACCGTCACCCTGGGCATTGTCAGTGCGCTTGGCCGGTCCGGGATCAACCCGCAGGGGTACGAGGATTTCATCCAGACCGACGCCTCCATCAATCCCGGGAATTCGGGTGGCGCATTGATCACGCTGGACGGGCGGCTGGTGGGGATCAACACCGCGATCGTGTCGCGCAGTGGCGGGAATGTCGGTATCGGGTTCGCGGTGCCGATCGACATGGCCCGTTCCGTGATGGAGCAGATCGTGCAATACGGTGAGGTCCGGCGCGGGCAACTGGGGGTGACGGTGCGCGACCTGACGGCCGATCTGGCCGTGGCGCTTGATGTGCCGATGGATCGGGGTGCTGTCGTCGTCGACGTGCTGCCCGGCTCCGCGGCAGAAGGTACCGGCCTAATGCCCGGCGATGTGGTGACCGCAATCGACGGGGCCCCCGTGGATGGGGCCCGCGACCTTCGCAATCGCATCGGCACCCTGCGCCCCGGTTCCACGGTCGCGATCACGGTTCAACGCGGATCGCAGGCCGACACGTTCGAGGTCGTCCTGAGCAAGGGCAAGGGGGCC
>JANSYB010000255.1 GCA_024742655.1 Paracoccaceae bacterium
CGGTTCGGTTTCCACAGCCCCGAGCGGGCGATCCTTTACGATATGCTCAGCGCCGAGGCGATCGGCCAGACCGGTCAGGCCCCTGAACCGGCCCTGCCATCGGGCGATGGTGCGCCCAAGGCGCAGGTGAAGGTCCATGTGGGCGACGGGTGGCAGGACATCCCCCTTTTCGACCGCGACACCCTGGATCCATCGGCGCGGATCGAGGGCCCGGCGATCATCACCGAAACCACCGGCACCAATATGGTCGAGCCGGGCTGGTCAGCCTCGATTGACCGGATGGGCAACCTGATCCTTGAACGCACCCAGACAAAAGCGCGCGACCATGCCGCGGGCACGCAGGCCGATCCGGTTCTGCTGGAAGTGTTCAACAACCTCTTCATGTCGGTGGCCGACCAGATGGGGGCCACACTGGAAAACACCTCCTGGAGCGTGAACATCAAGGAGCGGCTGGATTTCTCCTGTGCGATCTTCGACGAGCATGGCGACCTTGTGGCCAACGCCCCGCATGTGCCGGTGCATCTGGGCTCCATGTCGGACAGCATCAAGACGGTGATGCGTCTCAACCCCGATGTGCGACCGGGCGACGCCTACATGCTGAACTCCCCTTACAACGGCGGCACGCACCTGCCCGACGTGACCGTGGTCACGCCCGTTTTCGTTGGCGACAGACCGGTCTTCTGGCTGGGTTCTCGCGGGCATCATGCCGATATCGGAGGGCGCACACCGGGCAGCGCCCCGCCCGACAGTGCCCATATCGAGGACGAGGGTGTTCTGATCGACAACGTGAAGCTGGTCGACATCGGCACCTTCCTCGAACGCGAGGCGGAACAGGTTCTGACATCGGGTCGCTATCCGTGCCGGAACGTTGCCCAGAACATGGCCGACCTCAAAGCACAGGTCGCCGCCAACGAAACCGGCCGGCAAGAGCTTCTGAAGGTGGTCGACAATTACGGCCTCGACGTTGTGCGCGCCTATATGGGCCATGTGCAGGACAATGCCGAGGAAAGCGTACGCCGGGTAATCGACCGGCTGAAGGACGGGCAGTTCACCTATCCGATGGATCACGGCGCCACGATCGAGGTGTCCGTCAGCGTCGATCGTGACGCCCGCGAGGCGACGATCGATTTCACCGGCACCAGCGGTCAGCATTCCGGCAATTACAACGCGCCCAAATCCATTTGCCGGGCGGTGGTTCTTTATGTCTTCCGCACGATGGTCGGGGCCGACATCCCGCTGAACGAGGGGTGCCTGAAGCCGCTCAACATCATCATTCCCGAAGGTTCCATGCTGAACCCCGACTATCCGGCTGCCGTGATCTCGGGCAATACCGAGGTCAGCCAGGCCACTTGCAACGCCCTTTACGGCGCGCTGCACGTCATCGCGGGATCTCAGGCGACGATGAACAATTTCGTCTGGGGCAATGACGATTTCCAGAATTATGAAACCATCGCGGGCGGCACCGGCGCAGGGCCGGGTTTCAACGGCTGTGACGCGGTGCAAAGCCACATGACCAACACCCGCATGACCGACCCCGAGATACTTGAAAAGCGGTTCCCCGTCCGGCTCGAGGATTTCGCGATATGTGCCGGCACAGGGGGGTCCGGGCACTGGCATGGTGGCAACGGCCTGATCCGGCGGCTGCGCTTTCTCGAACCGGTGACAGTCACCACCTTGACCAATCACAGGCGTATCCCACCCTTCGGGGTCGATGGCGGCGCACCCGGTGCGATTGGCCGCAACTGGGCCGAATTGCCTGACGGCACGGTCCGAGAGATGGAGGGCAACGACGAAATCGACCTGCCCGCGGGTGCCGTATTCGGCATGCAGACACCGGGTGGTGGTGGCTGGGGCGAGGCCTGAGACAGGCCCCGCAACCAGACTCAATCGTAGCGCAGCTCCGTCGCCTTGCCCCGGAAAATGATGTAGGACAGCACAGTATAGCCCGCGATCATCGGCAGGACGAAGACCGTGCCCACAAGGATGATGAACAGGCTTTCCGGCGCGCTTGCGGACTCGTAAAGCGTCAACTGCTCCGGCACGACATAGGGATAGAACGAATAGGCCATCCCGAAGAACCCCAGCGTAAAGAGCGTCACTGTCAGGGTGAACGGCAACCATGAAAGCTCATCTCCGCTGCGCGGCAGGGCACGGAGCGTGACCCACAAGGCCAGCACCAGACCGCCCGCCATGATCGGCAGGGGCGCCAGCAGGAAAATCTCGGGCACGGAAAACCATTTGTCGAAAATGCGTGGGCTCACGAAGGGCGAGGCCAACGAAACAGCCCCAAGGCCGAGCACCACGCCCCAGATACCTTGCCGTGCCCATGTGACCGCCTTGCGCTGCAATGCGCCGCCGGCCTTGAGGATCACCCATGTGGCCCCGATGAAGGAATAGGCCACCGTCAGGAACACCGCCGTGATCGCGGCGAAACCAATTGTGAAGGCCGTGACCTTCAACCCCATGATGTAGAGCCCAAGCATGAAGCCCTGCGACAGCGACGACATCAGGCTGCCGATATAGAAGGCCATGTTCCAAGCGGGTTTCTGCGCCGCGCCCGCCTTGGCACGGAACTCGAACGCAACGCCGCGCAGGATCAGCCCGACCAGCATGACCGCCACCGGCAGATAAAGTGCCGTCAGGATCATTCCATGTGCCGCCGGAAAGGCCACCAGAAGGATACCAATCGCCAGCACCAGCCATGTCTCGTTTGCATCCCAGAACGGCCCGATCGAGGCGATCATGCGGTCCTTTTCATCCTCCTCGGCAAAGGGGAAGAGAACCCCCACACCAAGATCATAGCCATCGAGGCACACGTAGATCAGGATCGACAGGCCCATCAGCCCGGCAAAGGTCAGGGGCAGCCACTGGGCGGGGTCTCCGAACATATCCATGCTGCCTACTCCGCCGGGACCGGCGCCATGCCGGGGCGTTCGGGGCGCGCGCGACCGGTGCCGGCACCGGCGTTGCGCGCGATGTAGAAAAGCACACCGATATATGCCACGAGCAGCACCGCGTAGACCGACAGGTAGATGAACAGCGTCGTGGCCACCATCGGCGCGGGCACCTCGGCCACGGCCTCCCTCGTGCTCATCACACCCGTGACAAGCCAGGGCTGGCGCCCGATCTCGGTCGTGTACCAGCCCGCCAGCGTGGCGACCCAGCCGCTGAAGGCCATCGGCACCATCGCCCACAGCATCGGACGCGGCAGGCCTTCCGGCCCGCGCCGCCTGTACAGCATCATCGCCACCGCGGCCCAACTGAGCAGCAGCATCGCCATACCTGTGCCGACCATCACCCGGAAGCTGTAGAAGACCGGCGCCACCGGCGGATGCAGGACCGCACCATCCTCGGTCACGAAATCATTCAGGCCCGGCACTTCACCCTCGGCCTTGTGCTTGAGGATCAGCGAGGCACCATTGGGTATGCCGATCTCGAACCGGTTCTCGCGCGCGCCCTCGTCAGGCATGGCGAACAGCAGCAGCGGCACGTTGCCCCGCGTCTCCCAGTTGCCCTCCATCGCGGCCACCTTGGCGGGTTGATGTTCCAGCGTATTGAGGCCGTGGAAATCACCCGCAAGGATCTGCACGGGGATCAGCAGCGCACCCAGACCAAGGCCTGTGACCAGAGAGACGCGCACCTCTTTGGCCCGGTCGCCGCGCAACCAGCGATACGCCGCGATCCCGGCCAGAAGAAAGGCCACCGTCAGGCCGGATGCCAGCAGCATATGCACCAATCGATACGGCATCGAGGGGTTGAAGATAATCGCCCACCAGTCGGTCGCATGGGCCACACCCTCGCGCATCTCAAACCCGGCTGGCGTATGCATCCAGCTGGAGAGCACGAGGATCCAGAAGGCCGACATCGTGGTGCCGAAGGCCACGAGAAACGTCGCCAATGTGTGCAACCACCCGGGCACGCGCGAGAACCCGAAGAGCATGATCCCCAGGAACACCGCCTCGAGGAAAAACGCCGTCATCACCTCGTAGGCCAGCAGCGGGCCAGCGATATTGCCCACCTTTTCCATAAAGCCCGGCCAATTGGTGCCGAACTGGAACGACATGGTGATGCCGCTGACCACGCCCAATGCGAAACTGAGCGCAAAGACCTTGACCCAGAACCGGTAGGCCTTGATCCAGCGCTCCTGCCCACTGCGGCCATAGCGCAGTTTGAAATAGAACAGCACCCAGCCCAGCGCGATCGTGATCGTCGGGAAAAGGATGTGAAACGAGATGTTCGCGCCGAACTGAATACGGGAAAGCAGAAGCGTGTCCATGACCTATATCCGGGTTACGAGGGCCTGAGCGCCCTTGGGGACAGACATAGGTTGATAGCGGTGATTTTCCCTTACATGCGACCGCAGGGCGCATCACCTGACAAACGACCGACAGGACTGCGGACCGGCAACCATCCGCCGGCTTGCGTTGAACATGCGCAGGGCGGTTCATAGGTTGATTTAAGACGCCGCGTCCGGCGCACCCGGACGCAATCCCATTTGGAAGAAAGGATTTGGCCATGACGGACAAGGAAGCCTATGAACAGAAACTCCAGGCCCGGCTGGAGGAATGGCAGGCCAATATCGACAAGCTGCGCGCGCAGGCGAAAGAGGCCGGCGCGGATGCGCAGATCCAGTATCAAAAGCAGATCGACGAAATGCGCGAACAGCGCGAGGCCCTGGAGGCAAAGCTGAAAGATATCCAGAACGCGCAATCCGCGGCCTGGGCCGATATCAAGACCGGCGCCGACAAGGCATGGGACGATATGTCAAAGGCCATGCAGGACGCCTGGAAACGTATGACGTGAA
>JANSYB010000345.1 GCA_024742655.1 Paracoccaceae bacterium
AGCTGAAACGCCAGATGCGCGGCCAGTTCCTCACCCGAGGGGCCTTCGTCAGTGGGATCGGGCGGCAACAGCAGGCGCGATTTCAGGAACGCCAGCCAGGCCGCCATAACCAGGTAATCAGCGGCCAGTTCGATCCGCAATTGCTTGGCCTTTTCGACAAAGGCAAGGTACTGGCGGGCCAGTTCGAGGATCGAAATCTTGCGCAAATCGACCTTTTGGGTGCGCCCCAGCGTCAACAACAGGTCAAGCGGCCCCTCGAACCCATCCACATCGATGATCAGGGATTCCGCGGCTATCCTGTCGGCTACGGTTTCGATCCGGCCCGTTTGCTCAAACTCGTCGTCAGACATTGCCCCGTCCATGCACCAGCACGGCAAGCTTTGCCTCAAGCGCGGGAATGTCAACCGCCTTGGGCAGCTTGCGTGCGGACAGGGCCCGGTTGGCCCGGTCCAGCGCGCGCCCCTCAAGACGGCCAGCGGCCCGGGCGACCTCGGTGCGCTCCTCCAGCGTGCCATTGCAATGCAAAACCACGTCGCAGCCGGCCCCGAGTGACGAACGGGTGATGTCGGTCAATGTTCCGCTGAGTGCCTTCATCGAGATGTCGTCGGTCATGATCAGGCCGTCAAAGCCGATACGCTCCCGTATGATGCGCATCATATCGGGGGACGTGGTCGCGGGCTGGTCATCGCAGGCGGCATAGACCAGATGCGCCGTCATCCCCATCGGCAGGTCGTTGAGCGCGCGAAACGGTGCGAAATCGGTGGCGTCGAGGTCTTCGAGACCGGCCTCAACCGTGGGCAATTCCAGATGGCTGTCCACCACCGCGCGCCCGTGGCCGGGAATATGCTTGACCACGGGCAATACGCCCCCGTCCATCAAACCATTCGCCAGCGCACGCCCCATATCCGCGACCGTATCGGGGTCGGTCCCGTAACAGCGGTCTTTGAGGAACGGATGCGTCTGTGGCCCCGCAACGTCCACCAGTGGCGCGCAATTCGTGTCGATCCCGAGCGCGTAAAGTTCGTGGGCGATGATCCGGTAGCGGGCATACATGGCCTCCGCCCCCTGTGCGCCCGAGGTCTGAACCTGTTCCAGCGCCGGCAACCAATCGCGCCAGATCGGGCCCTTCAGGCGCTGAACGCGTCCGCCTTCCTGGTCGATCAGGATCGGCGCCGCGTGACCGGCCGCCTCTCGCATCTCGTCGCACAATGCGCGAATCTGGTCCGGCGCGTCGATATTCCGGGCGAACAGGATGAACCCGAACGGTCGGGCCTCACGGAAAAGCGCCTTTTCCTTTTCTGTCAGGCGGGGCCCTTCTGCATCGAGGATACAGGCGCCGGGCGCGCTCACCGTGTCACCACCGGGATGCATTCCGCCTTTTCGGCCACGAGGGCCGAGCAGAAGCGACGCGCCTCACTGAGGTCGGAAAATCCAAGGGCGCGCAGCCGGTAAAACGTGCGCCCGCCGCTTTGTGCCTTCTGGATAACGCGTTGTTTATCTTCGAGATATTCACTAAATCGGTCGGACAGAACGCCCCATTCCTGCTCGGCGATCTCGGCGCTTTCAAAGGCGCCCAGCTGTGCCATGCGGGTGCCCGCCGGGATGGCCGCAGGATCGATTTCCTCGGGTTGGTCCGCCACCGCGGCGGCGACCGAGGCCGCAACGGCCTCTTCGACCGATGAGATCGAGGCGGGTCTTTGCTTGGGGCGAAGCGAGCGACCCAACCCACCCTCGGCGCGCGTTGCGGCCGGTTCGGGCGTCACCTCGGGCTCTGCCTCGGCCTCGGGTTGCTCCGAGAGCGGTTCAACACCCTCGGCAAGGCCCGCGGCCAGCGCTTCGATCGCGGCCAGTTGCAGCGTCTCTTCGCCAGTGTCGGCCGGCGCATCGGCGGCCTCGGCCTGTGGTGTGGCATCGGCCATCTGCGGTTCGTCTGCATCTTCCGCCGCAACAGGGGCATCCTCCAGCGTCAGGTCCAGCGGTTCCGGGGCCAGAACCAGCCGGTCGGCGGGCCGCGCCGCCGCGCCTTCGGCCGCGACATCATTGACCGACAGCCCCTGATGCGAGGCCTCTTGCCCGCCGGGATTGTCCGGCTGAACCCGCATCGGCCCTTCGGCGGCACGCACCACCGGCACGCCGCTGACATCACGGACCAGAAGTTTGTACCCCCAGACCCCGATGCCAACCACCAGCGCAAGCGACACCGCCGCCCCGGCCAGGTTTGTTGCTTTCTGAATGGTCATTGACCGCTCGTGGGCAGCGTCATGCCGCGCACCATGCATCTGTGCCATCTCTCGCCTCTTTCGTCCGGCGATACTTGGCCGCCGGATTATCAAACTGCCTCTTGGTCCCCGACGCGTCGCGGTGCTCGTGTCACCGCATTTCCTCGGCCGGAGTTACCCCCAGAATACCAAGACCGGCGGAAATAACAACGGTTACGGCCCGCGCGAGCGCGATTTTCGACTGACTGGCCGCAACATCCGCCTCATCGAGGAAACGCAGGGCGGGTTCATCGTTGCCGCGGTTCCACAAGGCATGCAGTTCGCTGGCCAGATCATAAAGATAAAAGGCCACGCGGTGCGGCTCGTTCGTGCGCCCGGCGATTTCCACAAGGCGCGGCCATTCGGCGATTTTCCGCGCAACCGCCAGCTGTGCGTCATGGGTCAGGCCCGACAGGTCGGTGTCGATCAGCACGGGGTCCTCCACGTCGATCCCCGCCTCGCGCGCCTTGCGCAGCACCGAACAGACCCGCGCATGGGCATATTGCACGTAAAAGACGGGGTTTTCCTTGGATTGTTCCAGCACCTTGTCGAAATCGAAATCCAGCGGTGCGTCGTTCTTGCGCGTCAGCATGACAAAGCGCGTCACGTCCGGGCCGACCTGGTCGACCACGTCGCGCAGGGTGACAAACGTCCCTGCCCGCTTGGACATCTTGAAGGGCTCGCCATCCTTGTAGAGCTTGACCAGCTGGGTCAGCTTGATGTCCAGAGGCACCCGCCCGTCGGTCAGGGCCGACACGGCCGCCTTCATCCGCTTGACATAGCCGCCATGGTCGGCACCGAACACATCGATCAGCGCATCGAAACCGCGCTGCACCTTGTCATAGTGATAGGCGATGTCGGGCGCGAAATAGGTCCAGCTGCCATCGGATTTCTTGACCGGTCGATCTACGTCATCGCCGTGTTCGGTGGATTTGAACAGCGTCTGCTCGCGCGGCTCCCAATCCTCGGGCTTCTTGCCCTTGGGCGGCTCCAGCACACCTTCGTAGATCAGGCCCTTGGCCTTGAGTGCCTCCAGCGCCTCTTCGATCCGGCCGGTGCCATAAAGGGACTTTTCGGAATAAAAGACGTCCATCTCGACGCCGAGCGCCTTCAGGTCCGCGCGTATCAGGTCCATCATCGCGTCCGTGGCGAAATCGCGTATCTCGGCCAGCCAGACCGCCTCGGGTTGATCGACATAGGCCGCACCGGCCCGGTCCTTCAGTGCCTCGCCCACGGCAATCAGGTAATCGCCGGGATAGGTGCCGTCCTCGAATGCCACGGCCTGCCCGTGCGCCTCCAGGTAGCGCAGGTAAACCGACCGTGCGAGCACATCGACCTGCGCGCCGCCGTCGTTGATGTAATATTCGCGCGTCACGTCGTAGCCCACGAAATCCAGCAGGCTGGCCAGCGCATCGCCAAAGACCGCGCCGCGCGTATGTCCGACATGCAGCGGGCCGGTGGGGTTTGCCGAGACAAACTCCACGTTCACCCGTTTGCCGCTGCCGGTATCGGACCGCCCGAAATCATCCCCCGCCACCAGCGCCGCGCGCAGAATATCCTGCCATACCACCGGCGCCAGACGCAGGTTCAGGAAGCCCGGCCCGGCCACCTCGGCGCTTTCGATCCGGGCATCGTCCAACAGGCGCGCGGCCAGTGTCTCGGCGATATCGCGGGGCTTCAGGCCCGCCGGCTTGGCCAGCACCATCGCGGCGTTCGTGGCCATGTCACCATGGGCGGGATCACGCGGCGG
>JANSYB010000282.1 GCA_024742655.1 Paracoccaceae bacterium
CCCGGCGCTGTCAAACCTTATGCCGCTCTGGCGCGCCGGGGAGTTGGGTTTTGCCCATGCGGTTTCGACCCCGTATCGCGACAAGCGCAGCCATTTCGACGGGCAGGATATTCTGGAGGCCGGCACGGGTATGGATGCCCTTGGCCGGGTGCGTGATGGCTGGTTGAACCGGATGCTGCAGGCGATGCCGGGGATCGAGGCCGAGACCACCTATGCCGTCGGACGCGAGGACATGCTGATCCTCAAGGGGGAGGCGGCGGTGGCCAACTGGTCGCCCGAGGCCGCGCTTGCGCTCAGCCCCCAGGCGCACCGCTTGCTGGAACTGGTCACGCATGACGACCCGCTGTTCCGCGATGCGCTGATCGAGGCGGTGGAGCTGTCGCGCACGGACCTGGCCATGATGACCGGCGGTGAGGATCTCGAGCCGGGCGAGATGATGAACGCCATGCAGGAAAACATGCGCGTCACCCGTGGCGGGGCCAGCAGCGAAAGCATCGCGCGGTTTGCCGCAGAGCGGTTGCGGGGTGATGCGCGGATCGCGGCGTTTTCGCTGGGTGGCTGGGACACGCATGCGCAGCAAGACCGGATGTTGCCACGGGCACTGGCCGAATTGCAGCAGGCTGTCGTGTCGCTGAAGGAGGGCCTTGGGCCGACCTGGCAGAAAACAGCCGTCCTGGCGATGACGGAATTCGGCCGCACCGCACGTTTGAATGGCACCGAGGGCACCGACCATGGCACGGCGGGGGCGATGCTGATGGCCGGGGGGGCGCTGCGTGGCGGGCGTGTCGTCGGCGACTGGCCGGGACTGGCCGAGGCCGACCTTTATGCGCGGCGCGATCTTTTGCCGACGCGGGACGTGCGCGCCCATGCCGGCTGGGTCATGCGGCATCTGTTCGGGATCGACGGGGCGATGATCGAGGGCACGATCTTTCCCGGGCTGGAGATGGGCGGTGATCCCGGCCTGGTGCTCTAGCCGAATTCGTGCTTTTCAGACAGGTATTTACCGTCCTATCCTGCGCAGGTTACGTGTAGGAGATCATGTCATGACCGACCCTCGCCCCCTGGGCGCGCCCGTCCCCGGCTGGACCCCGCCGCCGCGACCCGAGGGCAAGGTGGCCGAGGGGCGCTATGCCCGGCTTGAGCCGCTGGCGGCGGATGACCATGCCGCGCTGCTGTATCGTCAATTCGATGGACATGACCGGGTCTGGGATTACATGCCCGATGGTCCATTCGCCTCGGCGGCCCAGTTTCATCGCTGGATGCGCGAGGCCACGGCGCGCGACGACATCCTGTTTCATGCGATTTATGACAAGGTTGCCGAGGCGCATGGCGGTTTCGCCTCCTACCTGCGCATGAAACCGGCATCGGGATCGATCGAGGTGGGCTACATCGCCATGGCACCATCCCTACAGCGCACCCGTGCGGCCACCGAGGCGATGTACCTGATGATGAAATGGGCGTTCGAGGCAGGCTATCGTCGCTATGAATGGAAATGCGACGCGCTGAACCGCGCCTCTCGCCGGGCCGCGCAGCGGCTTGGGTTCAGCTACGAAGGGATTTTTATTCAGGCCACAGTGGTGAAAGGGCGCAATCGCGACACCGCCTGGTTTGCCGTTATCGACAAGGACTGGCCGGCCCTGCGCGAGGCATTCGAGCTTTGGCTGTCGCCCGGCAATTTCGATGACGCGGGCCGACAAAAAGAAAGGCTGAGTGATCTGACGCGATTGGTCCGGCGCGCGGATGATCCCGCGCAAGCCGGTTGAAACTGCCCTGAATCGGGGCGGACCGGCACGCCGATTCGACTGTTGGTCATGCCGTGCGCCCGCTTGCGCTCAGATGGCGACACGCCGGGTGGTCCGATCCTGCACCATGCGCACAAGATCCTGAACCGCATCGCCGGTGACACGCCCCTCGGCGCGGCGCCGGGCCACGCGGCCCGCGGCCTCCGCCAACTGGGAATCGTCTGCGGCCCGGGCCACACCGCTTATGAATTGCGCGACATAATCCAGCGCCGGGCCGTCACAGCCATCCTCTAGCAGGTTGGCCACATGATTCATGTCATCACGATAGGCCATCGGGTCGGGGCTTATAGGCTCATCCGAAAGGGCGCGCGGGCCGCCGGGCTGCCGGTCGCGGGGCAGCCGCGACAGAATGGCTTGCTGGAACATGGCCAGTCCACCGATCGGCTTGGGCACGAACCCGTCTGCGCCGGCCGCCATGGCCGCGACTTCGGTCTCGGGGTCCCCGCTCAGGCCCAGCAGGACACCGACCCTTGGCGTGGCCTGTGCCAGTTCCGCGATCAACTCCGCGCCCGACCCGTCGGGCAGGCCCATATCCACGATCACGACCGACGGGCGATAGACCTGCAGATGCCGGCGCGCCGAGCGCAGGCAATCGGCCCGCCGGATGCGTGCCCCGCTGCGCAGGCACATCAGGCGCATGGTTTCACAGGCGTATCGGCTGTCTTCGACCACGAGGATGGTCAGCCCCAGCAGAGGGCGGCGCGCTGTCGGGGTCTGGATCGGTGCAAACTGGTCCAAGTCGTCCATGAATCGGCTCCTGTGAGGTTCGATTTCCTTGCAGGCTACGAATCCTTGGCTAACGAAGGGTTAAGGCCGGGTTGCGGCGCCCTGTCGCTTGCCTCGGGCGGCTTGCACCCCCATAACAGGGGCAATGCTGCGTCAACAAAACCGGAGCCCGCCATGATCGGACGCCTCAACCATGTCGCCATCGCCGTGCCTGATCTGGAGGCCGCCGCGAACCAGTACCGAACGGCCCTTGGCGCGACCGTGGGCGAACCGCAGGACGAGCCCGACCATGGCGTGACGGTGATTTTCATCGAATTGCCCAACACCAAGATAGAACTGCTCTACCCGCTCGGCGAGGACAGCCCGATCAACGGCTTTCTCGAGAAAAACCCGGCAGGCGGCATTCACCATGTGTGCTACGAGGTCGAGGACATCATCGCCGCGCGCGACCACCTGAAGGAAACCGGCGCCCGTGTTCTGGGAAGTGGTGAGCCCAAGATCGGCGCCCACGGCAAGCCGGTGCTGTTTCTGCACCCCAAGGATTTCAACGGCTGCCTCGTGGAACTGGAGCAGGTCTGATGGGCATCGCATCCGGTATCGTTCTGTTCCTGGTGATCTGGTTCCTGACCTTCCTGATCCTGTTGCCGATGCGTATCCGCACACAGGGGGAGGCGGGCACGACCGTGCCGGGTACGCATGATGGCTCCCCCGAGCAGCATCACCTGAAAAAGAAGTTCATCATCACCACGGCCATCGCCGCCGTTCTTTGGGTGATTTCGGCCTACATCATCCTTGGCGGGGTGATCACCGTGCGCGACATCGACATGTTCGGCACCATGTCCGGCGCGCGGAACTGAACCGCGCGGCTCAATGTGTCGCCGTTTTTGAGAACAGGTTGATCACGACGATCCCGGCAACGATCATCGCCATGCCCAGAATCGCGGGCAGATCCACCTGTTGCTTGAAGATCAGCCAGCCGAGAAAGGCCGTCAGGCAGATGCCGAGGCCCGACCAGATCGCGTAGGTAATGCCGAGCGGCAGGTAGTTCAGCACGATCATCATGCAGTAGAACGCAGAGCCGAAGCCCACCACGACCCCGACCGAGGGCCAGAAACGGGTGAATTGCTGGCTGGCCTGCAACGAGGTGGATCCCAGCCCCTCGAAAAGAACCGCGATGATGAGAAACATGTAGGCCTTGAGCATGGCATATCTCCGGAAAGGTATGTCCCCACTTCGCGCGCCGGACTGGCGCGGGTCAAGCCGGAAAACGAAAGGGCCGCCCGGCAGGGCGACCCTTGTTTGCTGACGTCCCAGGCGGGACCGCGATTTAGCCGATGATGGCGTTCAGCGTTGCACTCGGGCGCATGACGGCGGCCAGCTTGTCGGCATCCGGATGGTAGTAACCGCCGATATCCGCAGGCGCCCCCTGTGCCGCGGCCAGTTCGCCAATGATTTTCGCCTCGTTCTCGGCGAGCGCCTTTGCGACGGGGCCGAATTCCTCGGCCAGGGCGGCGTCGTCGCCCTGAGCGGCCAGCGCCTCGGCCCAGTAGCGCGCGAACCAGTAGTGGCTGTCGCGGTTGTCGGGCTCTCCGACCTTGCGGCTTGGGGAGCGGTCATTGTCCAGAATGCCCTGCGTGGCCGCCTCGACCGCCTCGCCCAGAACGCGGGCGCGGGCGTTGCCCTTGGCATCGGCGAGGAACTTGAAACTTTCGCCAAGCGCGCAGAATTCCCCGAGGCTGTCCCACCGCAGGTGGTTTTCGGCTTGCAATTGCTGCACATGCTTGGGGGCCGAGCCGCCGGCGCCGGTCTCGAACAGGCCGCCACCCTGCATCAGCTTCACAATCGACAGCATCTTGGCCGAGGTGGCCAGTTCGAGGATCGGGAAGAGGTCGGTCAGGTAATCGCGCAGCACATTGCCGGTGATCGCGATGGTGTTTTCACCTTTCGTGATCGTCTCGAGAGATGCGCGGGTCGCCTCGCGCGGGGCCATGATCTCGAACTTGTCGGCGACGCCCCTGGCCTCGAGGATCGGCTTGACATAGGCGATCAGCTCGGCGTCATGGGCGCGGCTTTCGTCCAGCCAGAAGATCGCGCG
>JANSYB010000649.1 GCA_024742655.1 Paracoccaceae bacterium
ATTGTCCACGCCGGAATCGGCCCCGGTGATGAAGTTCCAGTTGAAGGCGCTGGTGATGATGCCCGCCTCGGCCAGCGCATCGGCCAGATCCAGGTCGGTTTTCATCAGGAAACGGCTGTCCTCGACCGCGTCACGGGTCAGGTCACCGTTGAAGTACCGGTCCACGCGGGACGAGGCCGACAGTTCGAACGATACGTCCTGATCCACCTGATCAGGATTGGCGGCGTAATATTCGCGGATCGTGCTGCCGACCTTGCCCAGAAGGCGCTCGATCGCCGCCTCGTCGAACGTCACGCCTTCCAGACCCTTCTCGTCAAGCTGCGCTTTCAGCGCGTTGACGAACAGTGTTTGATAGGCCTTTGTCTTGAAGAGCTGACCCTCGGCCTCGTCCAGCTGCGCCTGCGAGATCGAGAAATCCACCTTCACCACGGTATGCGTGAACGCGGGCGCGCCCGAGCGGATGATCGACGTGACCAGCACCACCAGGAACAGCAACCCGATCACGATTGCCGTGATGCCGTAAGCCTTGAACCGGGCCTCGGCGCGGTTGCGACGCGTGGTGCGGGCATCCTGCGCGTGCAGAGAACCCTTGCGCGGCGCGTCGGCCGAAGGATTGAGCGTGGCGTCGGTCATTCGTACTGCTCCCGGTATTTGCGCACGATGTAGAGGGCGAAGACATTGAGCCCCAGCGTTATGACAAAGAGTGTCATGCCAAGCGCGAAGGCCACCAGCGCCTCGGGCGAGGCGAAATCGGCATCCCCCGTCAGCTGACTGACGATCTTGGCGGTCACGGTGGTCATCGCCTCGAACGGATTGAGACTTAGCCGGGCCGCGGCCCCTGCCCCCAGCACCACGATCATCGTCTCTCCGATGGCGCGGCTGGCGGCCAGAAGGATGGCGCCCACGATCCCCGGCAGGGCCGCGGGCAAAACCACCTGGCGGATGGTCTCGGACTTGGTCGCGCCCAGCCCGTAGGAGCCATCGCGCATCGCTTGTGGGACCGCATTGATGATGTCGTCGCTCAGTGAGCTGACAAACGGAATGAGCATGATACCCATCACGAGGCCAGCGGTCATCACGGCGGTGCCCGCCTGCATCCAGCCCAGCCCGTCCTTGCCGAAGACCGACACCAGCAGCGGGCCGACCGTCAGAAGTGCAAACAGACCGTAAACGATGGTCGGGATCCCGGCCAGCACCTCGAGCAGCGGCTTGGCAAAGGAGCGCACGCGCGGGCCGGCATACTCACTGAGGTAGATGGCCGAGAACAGCCCGATCGGAACGGCCACGGCCAGTGCCACGATCGAGATGTAGAACGTGCCCCACAAAAGCGGGATGATCCCGAGGTCCGAACTGCCCCCCCGGCCCGAGAAGCTGGGCGCCCAGTTGAGCCCGGTGAAAAAGTCCCACGCGGGATAAAGCCGAAAAAACTCTATCGTGTTGAAGACCAGCGACAGGATGATGCCGATCGTGGTCAGGATCGCGATCGACCCCGCCGCCATCAGAAGAACCAGTATGCCCTTTTCCACGACGTTGCGCGCGCGGAACTCGAAATGCGTTTCCCGCAATCCCAGAACGCATCCCGCAAGGGCCACCAGGATCACCAGCACCGACATGATCATGTTGCCGGTCGCGTTCAGGATCCGGTAGTGCTGGGCGGCGCGCAGGATCGGCTGTGTGATCTGCGAGGTCACGATCTGCCCGGCATCCTTGAGGCGCGCGGTCACATCTGTGAAATCGGCGCGGGCGTTGCGCGCCTCGTCTTCGGTCATCAGGCCAGCGGCCACCGCATTGTCCAACCCCTCGGCCGCGCGGCGCACCTCCGACATCATCAGCCCGCGGCTGGAATTGTCGGCGATGTCGCTTTCGGGGATCATGCCCGACACGGCCGAACTCACGTAGAGCGGCTGGATCAGCAACCATGCGACAAGCAGGAGCAGAGCCGGAACAAGCGCCTTGAGCGCCGAATTCGAACC
>JANSYB010000311.1 GCA_024742655.1 Paracoccaceae bacterium
CCATCAAGGTTGATCTTCACCAGCACCGGCTCGACCGCGTCGGGGGCCTGCAGATAGGTCGCGGCATAAGCCGACGCACCCAGCCAGGCCATGTCCAGCGTGCCGCCGACGAGGCCCTGGATCACACCGGCATAATCGGCCGGGGCGAAAAGCTTGGTTTCGACGCCCAGCACTTCTTCGGTATAGGCGCGCAGGCACTCGTTCGAGTTCAGACGGTCCTGGGCATTTTCGCCACCAAGGATACCGATGCGGAACTCGGTGATCTCTTCGGCCATGACCGGCGCGGTCAGGGCAGTCGTCGCCACAAGGGCAGCAATCAGTTTTTTCATCGTGGTCCTCCAGGTCGGTTTGAGCCCCCGGCCACCCCGGCCGGCAGGCGGATGAAACTCAGGCGAATTCGCGTTCAAGCGTTTCGATTTCGGTCGAGGTCGCGGCCTCGGAAAAACTCGCATCGGCACCGTAGATGTCGCGCGCCACACCGGTGGTCAGCTGCTCGGGCGTGCCGTCGAACACGACGCGGCCGTGCAGCATTCCTATGACCCGGTCGCAATAGCGCCGCGCGGTATCCAGCGTGTGAAGGTTGGCGATCACGGTGCGCCCGTCTTCCTCGTGAATGCGGCGCAGATCATCCATCACCATCTGGGCATTCATCGGGTCGAGACTGGCGATCGGTTCGTCGGCCAGCACGATCTTGGGGTCCTGCATCAGCGCGCGGGCAATGGCGACGCGTTGCTGCTGCCCACCCGAAAGCGCCTCGGCGCGCTTGGGCGCGTGCTCGGCGATGCCGAGCCGGTCCAGGATGGCGATGGCGCGGTGAATGTCCTCGCGCGGAAACAGGCTGAACATCGTGGCCAGGGTAGAGCGCCGGTTCAGCGTGCCATGCAGCACGTTGCTGACCACGTCCATGCGCGGCACGAGGTTGAACTGTTGAAAGATCATCGCGCAATCGGACTGCCAGGCGCGTTTCTGCGACCCGCTCAGCCCGGTCACGTCCCGGCCTTCGAAACGGATCGCGCCATCGGTGGCATCCGCCAGGCGGTTGATCATGCGCAAAAGCGTGGATTTGCCCGCGCCCGAGCGCCCGATGATCCCGATCATGGCCGGCTTTTCCACGGTGAACGACACCGCGTCCACCGCGATGTTGCGACCGAAAGCCTTGGTCAGCGTCTCAATCTGTAGCAAACTCTGTCCCCCTGTTGCCGAGCCGGTGCTAAGGGGATTCCCCGAAAGGTTTGTGACGCTTTTGCAAAACTTTTGTAACGCTCCGCCCGAAAATGCTGCCCTGCGGCATGGGGCCGTCTTGCGTTGGCAATGGCCCGGGCCTATGCAATTGGGATGACCCATGCCCCTTCCTCGCGCCTCGGCCCCGCCGACTGGCTGTCAGCCGGTCAGGATGCGCTGTGCGACACCGGCCCGGATGCCCTGAAAGCAGAGCCGCTTGCCCTGCGCCTCGGCGTCTCCAAGGGGTCGTTCTACTGGCATTTCCGCGATGTGCCGGCCTTTCACGTCGCCCTGCTTGCAGACTGGGAAACCGACGCCGTTTCACGCTTGTCTGATCCACTGGCCGACCAGCCCACACCGACCGCCCGCCTGCGTGCCCTCGCGCAGACCCTTGCAGGGGACACGACCGGGGCCGCGGTCATCGAAAGGGCGGTACGCGCATGGTCCCAATCCCATGTCGGGGCCCGCGGTGCCGTTGACCGTGTCGATCAGGCCCGCCTCACCCTCGTTCAGGATCTTTTGTCCGAAACCGGTATCGGCAACCCCGAGATGGCACGACTGCTCTACGCCGCCTGCGTCGGCATGACCCAACTCGACGCGGCCGGCCCCAAGGGCCGCGCCGAAGCCATCGGCTCTCTGGTGGATCTCGTTCTGGCGCTGCGCTGAACGGGTGCTATCCTGCGCAAAAAGGTGCATAGGGTTTCTTCTGGCCGGAAATATCCCCGCCGGAGGCATCCACCGCCTGCCAAGGCACACGACCCGCGCAAAATCGCGATGCGCCCGGTCTCCCGCCCGGAGGCGGCGCGGCTGCGACGCCGACATGACCTGCGCGCCGCAGGCGCTCCTCTGGATCAGCCGTCCTGCCGCATCCGTATCCTCTCCAGAAACCGGGCCCGCGCCTCCGGCAGGGGTTTATGACCCAGTTCGGGGGCAACACGCTGGTGCAGGAAATACCCCGTCACACCCAATGCCTCGGCGACCTCGGTATCTTCTGCCGTGCCCTCCCCCAACAGGCAGGGCGGCAGCGGCAACAGCTTGTTGGCCCACTCACCCGCGCCCGCGCGCGAGACCGCCCGCCCGGTCCGCGGCGAGACATAGCTCAGGTCGTTGGCCTGCACGCCCAGCACCGCACAGCCCGACAGGTCCAGCCCGAAGCCCAGTTCCTCCAGCAGCACCATTTCCCACCGCAGATAGGCCAGCGGCCAGATGTCGGGCTGATCCAGCAGGTCAAGCAACGTCTCGGTCCGGCGGTAAAGCCGCGCATGCGCCTCGCGCTCGGGCAGGCAGAACAGCAACAGCGCACAAACCGCGTTCAACCCGGCAAGTGACAACCTGTTGTCCATCGAGGCGGCCGCGCGCGAGCGCAGCGGCTCTGCCGTGAACGTGCCGATATGGTCCTCAAGCCGGGCGCGCCATGCCAGATCAAGCTGCGCCCCGGGCTGCAGCACGGGCGCCATCTTGCGCGACGCGCCACCGCGCACCACACCGGCGTGACGCCCGCGCGACGGGGTGAACACCTCGATGATCGCGCTCGCCTCGCCGTGACGACGACTCGACAGCAAAATCCCCTGATCGCGCCATTCCATGCCCGTATCCCGCCTGTTCGCGTGGCATTGGACAGGTTTTTCACGCCAGTGCCAAGAGGCAGGCGATCAGCGAACCGACACGACCGTGCACGGGGCGTGCTGCACCACCTTGTGGGCCACGCTGCCCAGCAATGCGGTCTTCATGCGGCCCAGACCGCGATGCCCCACCACGATCATGTCCGCCCCGGCTTTTTGCGCCATATCCATGATGCCGTCCGCCACATCGCCGTCGGTCGATGTCGTCGATACGGTTTCGGCGCCTTGCTCTCGCGCCTGCGTCGCGGCACGTCGCAGGATTTCATCCCCGACCGCCGTGACCACGCGAACGGAATCATCCCCCGGGCGGGTGCGCGCCAGAATGTCTCCGGACCCGCCGGTCAGGACCTGAAAATCCACCTTGGTTTCACGGCTGACATGCTCCACCAGTTTTTCGACATCGGCCAGCCGTGCCAGTTCGGCACTCGACTGCCCGAATTGCAGGACATGTCCGATCGTCAAGGGAACCCCGAGTTTCGCCGCCAGTGTCCCGGCCATGTCGATCGCCTTCGTCGCCGTCTGCGACCCATCGGTCGCAACAAAAATATGCCTGGTCATGCCATTCTCTCCCCTCTCTCGTCAAAGCCAGCCCCTCGGAGGCCGCCGATGCAGCGAAGAATAAAAGCGTGCGCGCGGCCGCGCTTTAATGAAGGTCAAGGCCGGGGCGAAAAATGCAAGCGCGGCATGGGTTGGCGCGCAGACGCAGCGCGGACCGCCGTCCGTGTCAGTCCGACAGGCCCGGCTGATCCAGAAGGTGGCGCCCCGCGCGATCCTCGACCTCGACCACCCAAAGATCCGGATCCATCTGTTTTTGCCGGGCCAGGCTCGCGTCGACCGCGGCCTCCTCGCCCTCGGTCAGTACCGCCCAATGCCGCGTGTCACGCATCAGGTCAAAGCTGCGCTGATAGACCCGCGCCTGCCCGTCCAGCGTGTTCACCTTGACCAGAACCGCCCCGGCCGTGTCATCGCCATGCGCAGTGACGAAGGCGGGAATATCGGCCAGCCGCAACCGCGCAAGATAGGCCTGAACCCAGAATTGCGCGGTCAGGCGCGTCACCCGTTGCCGTCCTTGAATTCAAGTCCCATCTCGGAATACCGCTCCGCCTCGTCCAGCCAGTTGGGCCGCACCTTGACCTGCGTGAACAGATGCACCCGACGGCCCAGGAACTCCTCGAGCTCGGTTCGCGCGGCCTGACTGACGGCCTTGATCGTCTCGCCCTTCTTGCCCAGAACGATCCCCTTGTGCCCGTCGCGGATGACATAGATCACCTGGTCGATCCGGGCCGAGCCGTCCTCGCGCTCTTCCCAGCTCTCGGTCTCTACCGTCAACTGATAGGGCAGTTCCTGGTGCAGGCGCAGGGTCAGCTTTTCGCGCGTGATCTCGGCCGCGATCATCCGCAGCGGCAGGTCCGCGATCTGGTCTTCGGGATAAAGCCATGGCCCCTCGGGCATCTGCCCGGCCAGCCAGCGGCGCAGGTC
>JANSYB010000294.1 GCA_024742655.1 Paracoccaceae bacterium
CGCGAGGTGCGGCTCTCGGCCGGCGCGGGCTTCGTCGTGGTGGTCTGCGGCGAGATCATGACCATGCCCGGCCTGCCCAGAACCCCAGCCTCCGAAAACATACACCTCAACGACCAGGGCCAGATCGAAGGATTGTTCTGATGAGCTGTTCACTGCATTCCATCACGCTGCCCGTGCGGGGCGATGGCAAGGGCGACAACGTCTTTGCTCACGCCGCCGCGCTGGCCAAGCGGTTCAATGCCCATGTGCAGGTTCTGCATTGCCACCCGCGGCCGGAGGATTTGATGCCCTACGGTGTCGTGGTGCCGGGCTTCCTGCGCCGCCAGTTGACGGAAATGACCAATGCGCAGGCCTCGACCGAGGAAGAGGCCCTGCGCCAGGAATTCAAGGCCCTCGCGGCAAAGCTTGGCCTGAGCGAAGGCGATCCGGCGCCCGGCAAGCCGACGGCCAGTTTCATCGAATACACCGGCAAGCAGGTCGATGCGGTCAAGCATCACGGCCGGCTTGCCGACCTGATCTGTGTCCCGCAGCCCGAACGGGCGACCAGCCTGGGATACAATACGCTGAAATCGGCCCTGTTCACGTCCGGCCGGCCGGTGATGATGTGCCCCGAGACCGACAGCGTGAAGGACGATCTCGGCCGTCATATCGCAATAGGCTGGAACGGCTCCCTGGAGGCGACACGCGCGCTTGCCATGGGAATGCATCTCATCGAGGCGGCAGAGGACATCACGATCCTGACGACCGGAGCGGAACCCCATGCGACCACGGCGGAGGAGCTGCAATCCTATCTCGCCATTCGGGGCGTCCAGTCGTCGATCAACCGCTTTGAACGCGATGGAAATGTCGGGCGCAACCTGCTTGAGCATGCGGCGGGTGTGAACGCCGATGTGCTGCTGATGGGCGCTTATCACGAGAGTTACGAGAAGGAGACGATCTTCGGGGGGAATTCGCAAGCGGTCGTCGACGAGGCGAAACTACCTGTTGTGTTAGTCCATTAAAGGCTTGTAACCAAAGAATTCGCGCTAGTTTCACCGCGAGCGAATCATAATGTTTCGCATACTGGGGTGTACAGGCAAGAATCGAACCTAGCGGGCGGAGATCCGCAATCGGCTGATCCGTTCAGCCACAACGGCCCGAAAGGGCATAACCAAGGGAGGAACTCTATGAAGTTCTGGAAAACACTCATCGCGGGCATGTCTGCGCTCGCTCTTACGGCACCTGCGGCCATCGCCGAATGGCAGCCGCGCAAGCCGATCGACTTCGTGATCATGGCGGGTCCCGGCGGCGGCGCCGACCAGATCGCCCGCTTCATCCAATCGGTGGCGGAAAAGAAGGACCTGACAAGCCGTCCGCTCATTCCCAATAACAAGGGTGGCGGTTCGGGCGCCGAGGCGCTGATCCTGCTCAACACCACCAATGATCCCGATCACACGATCCTGGTCACGCTGAACTCGTTCTTCAGCACGCCGATCCGCCAGCCCGAGCTGGGGGTCGACATCCAGACCTTCACGCCGATCGCGATGATGGGGGTCGACCCCTTCGCGCTCTGGGTCCACAAGAACAGTGGGATCGAGACGTTCGAGCAGTGGGTTGACACGGTCAAGGCGGCGGATGGCGAGTACATCACCGGCGGCACCGGTTCGGGCCAGGAAGACAGCATCGTCTTCGCCTATGTCAACAACGCCTTCGGCATCGAGTCGAAGTACATCCCGTTCGACGGGGGTGGCGCTGTTGCCGCGGCTCTGGCCGGCGAGCAGATCAACGCGACGGTGAACAACCCAGCCGAAGCCCGTGGCTTCTTCCAGGCCGGGGACGTGCGTCCGCTTCTGGTCTTCTCGGACGAGCAGATGCCAGCCTATCCGGGCGTCCCGACCCTGAAGGAAAAGGGCCACGACTTCAGCTACTACAACCAGCGTGCCGTCGTGGGCGCACCGGGCATGTCGGAAGAGGCTGCCGAGTACTACCGCGCTCTGTTCACGGAGATCTACAACTCCGAGGAATGGCAGAACTATCTCGAGACGGAATCGCTTTCGCCGCTCTGGATGGATGCCGACGAGCAGCGTGCGTACTGGAACGTCCAGGTCGACAACCACACCAAGCTGCTGGAAGGCATGGAATAATCCTGCAGCAGGCATAAGATAAGGGAGGGCTGACAAAATGCGTCTCGGAGAAATAGTTACAGCGGGCGTGTTGGCCCTTCTTTCCATCTACCTGATGTATGAGGCATCAAAGAATGGTGTCGGCTACACGGTCGGCAAAGGCCCCCAGGGTGGCTTCTGGCCCTTCTGGCTTGGGATGGGGATGCTGATCTCGACCGGGTTCATAACGTTGAACTGGGTCAGGCGGGTCTCTCCGCCCTCGAGGTCGGAAGAACCGGTTCTCGACGCATTCGGGATCAGAACGCTGATCCTTGTGGGTGGAGGCATCATCGGTTTCGTGGCCCTGATCGACATCGTTTCGATGTACGGCGCAGTGGCCCTGTTCATGCTCTACTATCTCAAGTTGCTCGGGCGGCACAGCTGGACCGTGACCCTTCCAATGGTCTTAGTGTTCCCGCTTGCTCTGTTCTTCTTCTTCGAAGGGGTCATGCAGATCACCATGCCGTCCGGAATGAGCTTTACCGACCCGGTATACAACGTCCTCTACAACATCATCTACTGAGCCGACCTCGGCCGCGCTGACAATAAGGGCGAACCTAGTCATGGAAATTCTGTCACTTCTAGGCGACGGCATGCTCGTCGCCCTGCAACCGCTCAACCTCATGCTAATCCTGATCGGTGTGAGTCTGGGGCTTTTCATCGGTGCAATGCCTGGCCTCGGATCGGTCAACGGTGTGGCGATCCTGCTTCCGATCACCTTCCTGGTCCCGCCGGGATCCGCGATCATCTTTCTCGCCGCGATCTACTATGGCGCGATGTACGGAGGGGCCATTTCGTCGATCACGCTCGGCATTCCAGGCGCTTCGACCGCGGTGGCGACGACGTTCGACGGGCGACCTCTGGCGATGAAGGGCATGGCGCGCCTTGCCCTGGTGGCGGCGGCAGTCGGGTCCTTTGTGGGCGGTACGGTGTCCAACGTGCTGTTCTCTTTCCTCGCGCCGCTTCTGGCGACGGTTGCGCTGAGCTTCGGACCGCCGGAAATCTTTGCGCTGATGCTGCTGGCCTTCGCGACTTTTGTGGGGCTTGGCGGCGATGACATTCCCAAGACGGTCTTCTCGATCTGCTTCGGCCTTGTCCTGGCCACGGTCGGCTTCGACCAGATTTCGGGCGCGCCGCGGCTCATCCTCTTCGATATGACCGGCTTTCTCGGTGGGATAAGCTTCCTCGTGCTGGCGATCGGTGTCTACGGCATCGGCGAGATGCTCTGGACGATCGAATCGACGCGGGGCGAAATCACCAAGAGCGAGGCCGACATCTCGGTCAAAGGGATCATCGAGGATACCGGGACAAGCGTGAAGAAGGGCTGGAAGGGGATGTCGATCGGCTCCTTCCTGGGCTTCTTTGTCGGCATTCTTCCCGCCGCCGGCGCGACCCCGGCCTCGCTGATGTCTTACGCCGTCACCAAGATGGTCTCGAAGAACCCCGAACAATTCGGACAAGGCCATGTTGGCGGTGTCGCGGCGCCCGAGGCGGGTAACAACTCTGCCTCGACCGGCTCCATGCTGCCGATGCTGACGCTTGGTATTCCCGGTTCGCCCACCACGGCGATCCTGCTGGGCGGCATGGTGATCTGGGGTCTGACACCCGGCCCGCGGCTATTCGTCGAACAATCAGACTTCGTCTGGGGCCTGATCGGATCGTTCTACATCTCGAACTTCTTCGCGCTGCTGGTAAACCTGACGTTCATTCCGCTTTTCATATGGATGCTGCGGATGCCGTTCACAATTCTTGCGCCGCTGATCTTCGTGCTGTCGATCGTCGGCGGGTATGCGGCCATGCAGGACATGTTCGACATCTGGCTGCTGCTGGCCTTCGGCTTCGGCGCGTTCTTCCTGAGAAAGTTCGACTATCCTCTGGCGCCCGCGGTTCTCGCGATCGTTCTGGGGCCAATCGCCGAGCCGACGCTGCGCCAGTCGTTGCTGCTGTCCTCGGGTGATCCGTCGATCTTCTTCACCCGGCCGATCGCGGCGCCTATCATGTTGGTTGCGATCATCCTGCTGCTGCTGCCGGCGCTCAAGTTTCTGCGCCGTGGCAAATCCAGCCGGGCCGCTTAAGCCGACCATTCGGTTTGTGGACGAAAAAGGCGGCGCCAGAGGACCTCTGGCGCCGCCTCTTGTTGTCTGTAACGGGCTTCAGTCCCCGCCTTGCGGGGTCAGCAGGATTTTCCCGCGATGTGCGGCCTGCTCCATCATGGAGTGGGCCGCCGTCGCGTCTGCGAAGGGGAACACCTTGTAGGTCTGGGTGGCCAGCCGCCCCTCGGCGAAAAGCGGCCAGACACGGGCCTTGAGATCGGCAGCCACCTCGGTCTTGAAGGCATCACTGCGCGAGCGCAGGGTGGAGCCGGTATA
>JANSYB010000595.1 GCA_024742655.1 Paracoccaceae bacterium
CGCGCCCGTCCAGACTGTCCAGTGCGATCACCCGACCCTTCATGTCGCCCCCCGATAAAGCGGATAGCCCGCTGCCTGCAACAGACCCGCCGTTTCCGCCAGCGGCAAGCCCACAACGGCGGTGAACGAGCCCTCGATCCATGGAATCAGTGCCCCCGCAGGGCCCTGAATGCCGTAGGCGCCCGCCTTGCCCTGCCAGTCACCCGTGGCGAGATAGGCGTTCAATTCATCCTCTGACAACCGCTTCATCTTCACGGCCGTGACCACGTCGCGCTGCCACAGGCGGTCGCCCCGGCGCACGGCCACGGCGGTGATAACCCGGTGACGCCGGCCCGACATGGACCGCAGGAAGGTTGCGGCCTGTCCCGCATCGGCGGGCTTGCCCATGATACGACGGCCAAGGGCCACGGTGGTGTCGGCGGACAGAACGATGTCATCATCGCCCGCCACGACGGCCAGCGCCTTTTCCCGCGCCATGCGGATGCAATAGGGCCGCGGCAGTTCCGATTTTTCGGGAGTTTCGTCAATTTCGGGCGGGCGGATGTCATCCGCCACCACCCCGATCTGCGCCAGCAATTCGCGTCGGCGCGGACTGCCGGACCCGAGAATCAGGCGCGGTTCAGCCATACCTTTGCGATCCGTGCCCGAAGACCGGTTTACACAGTCCGGGCAGGACCATGATCTTACTTGAAGCGATAGTTGATCCGACCCTTGGTCAGATCGTAGGGGGTCATCTCGACCTGCACCTTGTCGCCTGCCAGAACCCGGATACGGTTCTTGCGCATCTTGCCTGCCGTGTGCGCGATGATCTCATGGCCGTTTTCAAGCTCGACCCGAAATGTCGCGTTCGGCAGGAGTTCCTTCACGACGCCGGGGAATTCGAGCGTGTCTTCCTTGGCCATGGTCTCTCCTTTGGTTACCGTCCCATCCTAGTGTGGAACGAGGCACTAAATGGGGCCATTTTACGCAATTTTCAAGCGAATATTAACGCGCCGCGACTTTCACGGCGCGGGCGGGCGGGGCCGCAACGGCACGCGACACGGCTGCCCCTGTCACGCACGTTACGTCAACGGTGTGAGGCTCAGCCGGGCATCACGGCCCGATTGTTCGTCCCAGTGGCCACGGTTCAGGACACGACCGTCGGCGCGGACATGGGCGATTGCGGCCGGATCGACCTCGGCATAGGTCCAGCCCGGCGCGTTCAGCACCCCCTCTGCCAGTACGCCCGTGTCGGGGAAACCGATATCGGGCGGGCCGAACACGCCGCCCATCCCGGTCGTGATATCGGCCACGTCCGTCCATGCGGCCTCGCCCACCAGCGAGGCCATCGCGGTCACGCATTGCGTCTCGAGCGCGCGGCCCATGGCCCCGATACGCACCCGCCAATAGCCAGAAAGCGCCTCGGTGCAGGAGGGAACAAGGATCACGTCGGCATCATGCAACGCCCTGCCGAACAACGGAAATTCACTGTCATAGCAGATCAGGATTCCGATCTTGCCAAGCGCGGTGTCAAACAGGTGCAACGGTCCGCCCACGGCCATGTCCATCGGATCGCGTTCGTACCGGGTCATGATCTGCTTGTCCTGGATGCCGCAGCCGCCCGTGGGCGTGAAAAGCCGCGCCCGATTGACGGGCCGGTCGCTGATCTCGGGGTCGAAAACCGGCGCGGAGCCGGCACAGATATGGACGCCGTATTTACCGGCCAGGTCGGAATGCAACCCATCCGCATCGGCAATCCGGTCGGACACCGCGTGCATGGAGGCCTCGAGATCGGCCGCCACCTCGGGACCGGCCAGCATGGCCAGTTCCATGGCACCGTATTCGGGAAAGACCAAAAGCTCGGCGCCATCATCGGCAGCCTTGGAAACCCAGTCTTCGATCTTGCCGGCAAAGTCGGCCCAGCTTTTGACGGGATCGAGCGGATAAGCGGCGGTTGCGATTTTCATTATAAGGGAACCCCGGATGGTTTGGGTGGATCGGGCGGCAGTCTAAGCGCGTATCGCACGGTTTGTATAGCGTATCACCCTACATCCGACCTGCGCCAAGACGGATTTCATCCTGAATGCCCACACGCAACGGATCTGGCAGCGATTCGTAGGATTGGAACATTTCACGCGGGCGCGCCTCGATCGAAACGCGCTGCTCGTCCAGTTGGGCCAGCCTTGCGAGCGCGTCGCGCTTGATCTCGGCCCCCTGCCC
>JANSYB010000669.1 GCA_024742655.1 Paracoccaceae bacterium
GGTCGAGGACGTGATGGAGATGGTGCGCATCGCGGGCGGGCTGTCGCATGAGGACTTCGAAGCGCGTCCGCACATGTATTCCAACATCAACTCGACCTCACCGCTCAAGCATGATTTCCCGATGCTGGACGGCTGGATCCGCCTCGCGCGGCGCAACCAGGGCCTTGTCGTGACGCCCTTTACGCTGGCCGGTGCGATGGCGCCGGTAACGATGGCGGGCGCCGTGGCGCAAAGCCTGGCCGAGGGGCTGTGCGCGATCGTGCTGGCGCAGGTGATCCGGCCAGGCGTGGGCTGCGCCATCGGGACGTTCACCTCGAACGTGGACATGAAATCGGGCGCGCCGGCCTTTGGCACGCCGGAATACATGCGCGCCACGCAGATGACCGGGCAGCTGGCGCGGTTCTACGGTCTGCCGATGCGCGCTTCGGGCGTGTGCGCGGCCAACGTGCCGGACGGGCAGGCCATGTGGGAGACGTCGAACAGCCTGTGGTCGGCGGTGCAGTCGGGGGCGCACATGGTCTATCACGCGGCGGGCTGGCTGGAGGGCGGGCTGATCGCCAGCCCCGAGAAATTCGTGATGGATTGCGAGATTTTGCAGCACATCCAACGCTACCTCGACCCGGCGATCTGTGCGACGGGGCCGGACGAGATCGCCGTGGAGGCGGTACGCGAAGTGGGCAACCAGGGGCATTTCTTCGGCATCCAGCACACGCAGGACCGCTACACGACCGCGTTCTATCAGCCGTTTCTGAGCGACTGGCGCAATTTCGAGGCCTGGGAGGCGGCAGGCGGTGTGTGGACACCCGCACGCGCGCACCAGGTGTTCCAGGATATCATCGCCGGGTTCGAGGCCCCGCCGATGGACGAGGCGATCCGCGAAGAACTGCAGGCCTTTGTCGCCAGGCGCAAGCAAGAGGGCGGTGCGCCCACCGATTTCTGATGGGGCCGCCCCTTTTGCGGACGCGCCCACCCGCCCACCCTGCGCCCGCAAAAGGGGCGGCGCGGTCCGGTGTCGGGTGCTGTGGCCGTCCAGGAGTGAGGCGAAAAATAACTCAACTTGAATGTATTGAGTGATTGTTAATTCCGGTTTGCCACTGTGCCTGCGGGGGCAGTGGAGAGCATCATGCACGGTCTGATAAATCGGGCGATAGAATTGTTCGTGCGCGACACCTATGGGCGGCGCATGTGGCTGGACCTGAGCCGGAGGCTGGATATCGGCCCGGCCGAGTTCGAGGCGATGCTGGATTATGACGATGCGGTCACCGACCGCGTTCTGTCGGATCTCGAACGGTTGCTGGACAAGCCGCGTTGCGACCTTCTGGAGGATATCGGCACGTATCTGGTGTCGCATCGCAATGACGGGGCGCTGCGTCGGCTGCTGCGCTTTTCCGGTGTCGATTTCGTCGAATTCCTGCATTCCCTCGATGATTTGCCGGCCCGCGCGCGGCTGGCCGTGTCCGATCTTGAACTGCCGCAGCTGGAATTGCGTGAACATGCCACGCAACGCTTTTCGGTCACGGTGCGCGATCCGCGCCCCGGCCCGATCCGGTTCGGGCATGTTCTGATCGGCCTGCTGCGGGCGATGGCGGATGATTATGGCGCGCTCGTCGTGCTGGAGCACAGGGGCGGGCGCGATGGCACCGAGATCATCGCGGTCCAGTTGTTGGAGGTGCGGTTCGCCGAGGGGCGGGATTTCGTGCTTGGGGTGGTGTGATGTTGCGGCAGAATAATAAGGCCGAGGTGCTGGGCGGATTGCTGGATATCCTGTGTCCGATGCATGCGACCCTGGATGCGACCGGGCATATCACACATGCGGGCCCGACCCTGAACAAGCTGTTCGCAGGCCAGGA
>JANSYB010000093.1 GCA_024742655.1 Paracoccaceae bacterium
ATCACGCCCTGCACGGCGCCCTGCCCATCGGTGACCGCATCCGCAAAGAAATAGCCCGGCAGGCCGGTTGTCGAACCTATGCCGTAGAACTGCCCCTGCGTGCCGCGCAGCGCATCCTGAAAATAGGGTCGGAACGAATAGCTTTGCCCGACGAAACTGCCCGGCTGGCCGGCATTGGAGGCCGAAATCGTCAGACCGCTGCGATCCATGAGATAGATCGCATCAAGCCCGGATTGCGCCGCGAAGGCGCCCAGCCGATCATTCAACGCGTCCCGATCCGCGCCGGCGGCCGTAGCGATCACCATCCGGTCCCGCGCCAGCACATAGGTCAGGTAGGAATACCGCTCCAGCTGCGACACGACGGTGCTGCGGTAAAGCGACAGCCGCCCCTGCGCCTTCTCCAGCTCTTCGGACAGGAAATACCGTTCGGCCAGCGTGAACACCACCGCAGCCACCACCAGCGGCAGCGCGACCATCAGCACCAGAAGCCGCGCGGTCCGGGGGCCGGGCCGGGGCCGCTGCAGCGCGCTGTCGGGTGGCAGGCTATGGGTTTGGGTCATTCTCAGGATGTCCGGTGTTCCGCGTTGGGTCAGCATAATCCGCGCGGGCCGGCTGCCAAGCCCATTCGTGGCCGGCCTTTGGTCACGGCACCCCGTTGGCCCGGCGCACATGGTCACGCAACGTCGCCAGATCATAAAGCGGCAAGGGCATGACGCGATCCCCGATCTCGGTCACGGCGGGCGACAGATAACGCAGCCCGGGCAGGTTGGCCTCAAGCCCGGCACCAACCGCAATCCCCCCGGTTTCGGCATGCAGGCTGAGCCAGCCATTGCGGATCAGCCCCGTGGTCATCAGGTCGAACGCCCGCTGATCGCCCGCGCCGCTGCAATTGACGACCAGAGGCGCGATGATCTCCTGTTTGGGCGCGTCCAGCCGGATCTCGACCTCACCCGTCCCGCGCGCCCAGACCCGCGTGACCCGTCCCTGCACCAGCCGCACCTGTCCCGCCCTGCGCAGGCGCTGGAAATCGGCGATGCTGTCATGCGTCCCCCGGCGAAAGCGCCGCTCGAGCCGGTCGCCCAATTTGCGTCGCTCTTCCAGCGGCGGCAGAAGCGCCTCAAGCCCCTGTTCGGTGATCCACGCTTTGAACCCCGGACGCAGCTCGGCCATCGTGGCCCCCTGGGCGCGAAACCGGACAATCTCGGTGTCGATGGCCGAAAGGAAGGCATCGGCCGTCTCGAACGGACCGGATATGACAGGAACGACCGGGGCGCGGCGCGGCCGCGTCCAGATCAGTGGCTCGGGCAAAAGGCCGCTTGCGGTGATCGCGGTCAGGCGCACGCCATCCTCGCCAAGCACCGACTGGGCAAAGCGCAGCACATCCAGCATGGCGGCATTCGCCCCAAGGCAGACGATCTCCTGCCCCGGTTTCAGCAGCCGGGCGATGGCCCCTTCATTGCCGTAAAGCGCGCCAAAGGCGGTTTCCCCCTCATCGGAGCCGAACCGCTGCACGGCCGGGCCACCCGTCGCCACGTCGACCGTATCGGCCAGCAGGGCCTCGCCCCCGGCCACAGTGATGCGGAAGCCATCCCCCTGGCGGGCCAGATCGGTGCCCAGTGCCGCGCGCCGGTCGATCCGCACGCCGCGATCCGCCAGATCGGCCAGCATCGCTTCGGTCCGTTCACGCAGGTAATCACCGCAGATGGCCCGTGGTGCGAAAAGCGCGTCATAATCACCAACTCCGATGTGACCCGCGCCAACGCCCAGCCAATCGGGACGACGCCCTGTCATTTTGTCCGCGACATCGTCCCAATGACGGGCAAGCCAGTCGGCAAAATCGGGATCGACGGCGGCGGCGGGCGAATTGAGCAGGTAGGCAAAGCGCCACGGCCGGTCAGGCGGGTGGTCGGCATAGGCCAGCCCCCGCCCGAGTTGCGCCACCTGCGGCCCGATCACGGTCAGTCGATCCCCGGCACCAAGCGGCGCGGTGCCGGCGAATTCGGCGGCCGTGGCACCATCACCAATGACGACATGATGACGGGGCGCAGTCACGTGCTACTCGGCGGCCTCGCGACGGGGCAGCACCCAGTCGGGGCGCGGGAAATGGCAGGTGTACCCGTTCGGGAACCGTTCCAGGTAATCCTGATGCTCGGACTCGGCCGCCCAGAAATCACCGACGGGTTCGATCTCGGTCACGACCGTGCCCGGCCAGATGCCGCTGGCGTTCACATCGGCGATCGTATCCTCGGCCACGGCCTTCTGCTCGTCCGAGCAATAATAGATGGCCGAGCGGTAGGACATGCCCACATCATTGCCCTGCCGGTTCAGCGTGGTCGGGTCGTGAATCTGGAAAAAGAATTCCAAGAGCTGGCGATAGCTGATCTGCTCGGGGTCAAACATGATCTCGATCCCCTCGGCATGGGTGCCGTGGTTGCGGTAAGTGGCGTTGGGAACATCCCCGCCGGTGTATCCCACGCGGGTCGCCTCGACGCCCGGCAGCTTGCGGATGAGATCCTGCATGCCCCAGAAACAGCCCCCGGCCAGTACTGCGCGTTCTTGTGCCATCAGATTTCCTCCACTTGATCCAGATAATCGCCATAACCCTCGGCCTCCATCTCGTCACGATGGATGAACCGCAAGCTGGCGGAGTTGATGCAATAACGCAAGCCACCTCGATCGGGCGGCCCGTCGGGAAAAACATGCCCCAGGTGGCTGTCGCCATGGGCGCTGCGCACCTCGGTGCGCACCATGCCAAGGCTGTCATCGCGGCGCTCCAGCACATGGGCGGGCACGATCGGCTTGGTGAAACTCGGCCAGCCGCAGCCCGATTCGAACTTGTCGGACGACGCGAACAACGGCTCGCCCGAGACGATATCGACATAGATCCCCGGCGCCTTGTTGTCGTTGTATTCCCCGGTAAAGGGACGTTCCGTCGCGTCCTGCTGTGTCACCCGGTATTGCTCGGGCGTCAGGCGTGCGATGGCCTCTTGGGATTTTTGGTAGGTCATGCATTTTCCCCGTCTTGTGCGGTCATAGGGCAAAGATGGCACCAAGCCGCCGCATTGCAAGCCGGACCTCACCAGCTTGTCAGCGATTGAAATGCACCCGCGCCGCGCAGTCCGGGTGCATTGCGGGGTTCAGCCCCGGCGCAAAGCTTGCTATCCCTGTGCGGCGGCAACGAAGGCGTTGACGTTGGGGGGCTGTCCTGCTCTGACTTGGGGGCCTGTCCGCAAGGACAACGATATTCCGCGCGGGACGCGCGAAACAGGGAGAAAAGAACAAATGAACAAGTTTGCAATGACGCTGGCCGCGGGCCTGCTGGGCCTCGGCACGGCAGCCATGGCCGAGGTGAAGGTCGGCATGATCGTGACGCTGTCCGGCCCGCCCGCCGCACTCGGCCAGCAGGCCGTCGATGGTTTCAAGCTGGCGATGGACGATCTTGACGGAAAGCTGGGCGGCCACGATGCCACTTTGATCGTCGAAGATGACGAGCTCAAGCCCGAGGTCGCACTGTCCAAAGCCAACAGCCTTGTCGAAAGCGCAGAGGCCGATTTCGTGGTCGGCACGATCTTTTCCAACATGCTGCAGGCGGTGTTCCGTCCGGTAACGGAATCCGAGACCTTCCTGATCAGCCCGAATGCCGGGCCGTCGACATTCGCGGGACGCAACTGCAACCCGTATTTCTTTGTCACCTCCTACCAGAACAACCAGAACGCCGAGGTGATGGGCGCCCATGCCCAGGCCGCCGGCTACAAGAAAGTCTTCATGATCGCGCCGAACTATCAGGCGGGCCGCGACAACATGGAAGGCTTCCGCATGCATTACGAAGGTGAGATCGTCGACGAGGTCTACGTGCCGCTTGGCCATCAGGATTACTCGGCCGAGATCGCGCGCATCGCCACATCCGACGCCGATGCTGTCTTTGCCTTTACCCCCGGCGGTATGGGCGTGCGCTTCGTGCGGCAGTTCCGCGATAGCGGTCTGGCGGACAAGGTGCAGTTCATGTCGGTCTTTACCACCGACGAAACGACCCTGCCCGCCCAGAAAGAGGCGGCCGAGGGCTTCCTTGCCGCGGGTAACTGGGCGCCGGACACGGCCACCGATGCCAGCAAGGCCTTTGTCGCCGCCTTCGAGGCAAAGTATGGCTACGTGCCCGGTGGCTACGCCATGCAGGCCTATGATGCCGCGATGCTGATCAACAGCGCGGTCGAGGCCGTGGGCGGCGATCTGAGCGACAAGGACGCGGTGCGCGCGGCCCTGGAGGCGGCCGATTTCACCTCTCTGCGCGGTGATTTCTCGTTCAACACCAACCACTACCCGGTGCAGGACTTCTACCAGTTGTCCGTCGCCGAGCGCGAAGATGGCGCATGGGTCACCTCGGTGGGCGAGAAGATCTTCGACGATTACGGCGACAGCTTCGCCGAAGAGTGCAGCATGTAAACCAACCGGGCGGGGCTGCCTCGCGGCCCTGCCCCCGCCCAACACGGGCCATATGATCCGACATGTCGACAACGCTGATCCTGATCCAGATCCTGAACGGGCTGCAACTCGGGGTGATCCTCTTTCTGATCGCCGCCGGCTTGACGCTTGTCTTCGGCGTGATGGGTTTCATCAACCTTGCCCACGGGGTGCAATACATGGTGGGCGCTTACCTCGCCTACTGGGGGTATGGCGTCACGGGCAGTTTCGTTCTGGCCCTGCTGATGGCGCTGCCGCTGGCCCTGCTGATGGGATTGGTCCTCGAATTCCTTGTCTTTCGACATTTGTATGACCGCGATCACCTGTCACAGGTTCTGGCCACCTTCGGCGTGATCCTGTTTCTCAACCAGCTGGCCAAGGTCATTTTCGGGCCCGCCTCGCTTAGCGTGCCGCCGCCGGAATTCCTGGATTTCTCGTTCACGCTGATCGACGGGCTGCTCTACCCCGCCTACCGGATCGCGGTGATCGTGGCCGGGCTGCTGGTGGCGCTGATCCTGTGGCTGGTGATCACGCGCACACGCGTGGGGATGCTGATCCGCGCGGGCGCCACGAACCCCGACATGGTTTCCGCTCTTGGCGTCAATGTCCGGCAACTGTTCCTGATCGTCTTCGGCTTCGGCGCGATGCTGGCCGGGTTCGCGGGCGTCATGGCCGCGCCCATCTTCTCGGTCGAGCCGGGGATGGGCGACAACCTGTTGATCGTCGCCTTCGTCGTCATCATCATCGGTGGTGCGGGCTCGATCCGGGGGGCGTTCGTCGCGGCCCTTCTGGTGGGGCTGGTCGACACGCTTGGGCGCACGCTGGTCACGGACGGGCTGCGGCTGGTCATGGATGCCTCGTCGGCCAACCAGATCGGGCCGGCGATTGCCTCGATGCTGATTTATGTTCTCATGGCTCTGGTGCTGTTCTGGCGACCCGAGGGCCTGTTTGCCGCAAGGGCCGCCCGATGAGCGGCGCATCCCACGCTGTCGCCGCGCCGCCCGCACGGCCCCGCTCCGCCCTCGTGGTGGCGGGCATCATCTTTGCGGCGCTCGCCCTGATCCCAATCGTGGCCGAATTCGCAGGTGGGGCTTACCTTACTTCACTGGCCGTGCGCGCGATGATCCTCGCCATCGTGGCGATCTCGCTCGACCTGCTGATGGGTCATGGCGGGCTGGTCAGTTTCGGGCACAGCGCCTTTGTCGCCATCGGCGCCTATGCCGCCGGTATCATGCTGACCGAAGGCGTCTACGAGATTACCCTGATCCTGCCGGTTGCCATGGGTGCGGCCGCGCTTTTCGCGCTGGCCAGCGGCGCGGTCTGCATGCGCACCTCGGGCGTGTCTTTCATCATGATCACGCTGGCCTTCGGGCAGATGGTTTACTTCGCGCTCGGGTCGCTGGCGCAATACGGCGCCGATGACGGGTTGACGATCTGGTCGGCGCCCGATGCGCTCGGCACCAAGTGGCTGGCCTCGAAAACCGGCGTTTACGTCACGGTCCTGATCGCGCTGGTGGGCACATGGGCGCTGGTGCACCGGATCACCGGATCGCGCTTCGGCCGGGTGCTGCGCGCGGCACGACAGAACCCGGTGCGGGTTTCGTCAATGGGGTATTCGGTCTTTCGTTACCGGCTGACCGCCTATGTCATCGCCGGGATGATTGCCGCTGTCGCGGGTGTTCTCTGGGCCACGCACGCCGCCTTTGTCAGCCCCTCTCTGGGGTCATGGCAACGCTCGGGCGATTTGATCGTGATGGTGGTACTGGGCGGGATGGCCACGCGCAACGGCGCGCTGATCGGGGCACTTTTCTTCATCGTGATCGAAGAGGTGCTGTCATCGATCACCCATGACTGGCGGCTGATCTTCGGCCCGCTGCTGATCCTGATCGCGCTTTATGCGCGCGGCGGGCTGGTGGGCCTGCTGGATCGCATACAGGGCGACAGGACATGACCGGTGCTGTCCTCGAACTGCGCGGGCTTCACAAGGCCTTTGGCGCGCTGGTGGTCACGGACGGGATCGACCTCGACCTGCATCGCGGCGAATGTCACGCGCTCATTGGCCCCAATGGCGCGGGCAAGACCACGCTGATCAACCAGATTTCCGGCGCGTTGCAACCCGACGCGGGGCGTATCTCGTTCGAGGGGCGCGACGTGACCGACCTCAGCGTGGCGGACCGCGCGGTGGCGGGGCTGGGACGGTCGTTCCAGATCACCTCGATTCTGCCGGATTTCACCGTACTGGAAAACGTGGCTTTGGCCGCGCAGAGGCGCGACGGCTCCAGCTTTCGCTTTCTTGGCCGCGCCGCGCGCGAGACGCGCCTGAACGACGCCGCGATGGAGGCGCTTGGCCAGCTGGGGCTGGAGACCCGCGCCGACGTGGTGGCGGGCGCGCTGTCCTACGGGGAAAAGCGACTACTGGAACTGGCCATCGCCATTGCCGGGCAGCCGCATGTCCTGTTGCTGGACGAACCGATGGCGGGCATGGGCCGCGCCGAAAGCGAAAGCCTGACGGCAACCCTGCTGGGCATCAAGAAACGGTATCCCATCCTGCTTATCGAACATGACATGGAGGCGGTGTTCCAATTGGCCGACCGGGTGTCGGTACTGGTCGCGGGTGCCATCGTGGCCAGCGGCACGCCCGACGAGGTGCGCACCGACCCGCAGGCGCGCGCCGCCTATCTGGGCGACGATCACACGGGGGACGCGGCATGAGCCTGTTGTCCATTCGCGACCTGGCAGCCGGATACGGCGCGGCACAGGTGCTTTTCGGCATCGACCTCGACATCGGCGAGGGCGAGGTCGTCACCCTTCTGGGTCGTAACGGCATGGGCAAGACCACCACAGTGCGCGCCATCATGGGGCTGATATCGCCGTGGTCGGGCGAGGTTGTGTTCGA
>JANSYB010000012.1 GCA_024742655.1 Paracoccaceae bacterium
AGCCGCGACCGTTTGAGCGGCGCCACCCCGGCGGGCCGGCCCAGCATCAGTTCCAGTTCCGCGGGCGTCAGCGCCCAGAATTCATGCGGCCGCAGGCCAAGGCCCCGGATCCCGGCCTGCATCAGCAGGGTCCAGTCGATCCGAGTCATGGCCCTGCGTCGGTTGGCGGGGCAAAGGCCCGCGCCAGTAGTTGCGCCGCCGCGCGCGCCGCGGCCACTGGCCCGCCCTCGATCTCGGCGGCGACCAGATCGGCCGCCGCCCCACGCCAGCCGCCCCCGCGCAGACCCGCCACGATCAGGGCCAGAACATCGCGGCTGGAAAACGCCCCGCTCTCGAACCGCTCCACCAGTCCGACAAGCGTGTCGCTGCCCAGCCCGGCCTCCAATTCGGCCAGTGCACCCAGCGTCAGTTTCAGAACGTGCCGCTCGCCGTCGATGATCAGCGCCACCTCACCTGCCCAGGGGTTCGCCATCGCCTCAGATCGCCGTGAAGGTCAGTTGCCCGGCCGAGTTCAGCGACAGCTCATAGGTCGCCTCGCCGTCGTGGTTGCCCGCATATTCGATCGAACCCACCTGGAACGGGCCCTCGATGGTGCCGAAATCCGGGATCACCACCTGGAAATCCGGCATCTCGCCATCGAAAAAGATCTGGCGCGCGCGCTCGTCGCTGGCCTCGTCCCGGAAAATACCCGAGCCGCTGATCGACGCCGATTTGACGCCCGCCCCGGCCAGAAGCTCGCGCCAGCCGCCCGCCGATTCCAGGCTGGTGACATCCACGCTTTCGGCGTTGAAGCTGACCCGCGTGGCCCGCAGACCGGCGACCGTCTGGAAATTGCCGTCGCCCGTCAGGTCGATCTTGACCAGCAGGTCCTTGCCGTTTTGAACTGCCATTGTTCTGTCTCCGAATGATTAGGGATTTGGTGTATCGTCCACGCGCGCCCTGAACGTCAGGTCGATCCGGCGCAGATCGCCGGTGCCTTCGCGCTGCGCCCGCGCACGGTAGAAATGCAACCCGGCCAGCCGGCCGCGCGATAAACTCAGATCCTGGTCGACCAGCGCATCGCTGATCGCCGCGGCCACCTGTTTGGCCGCCAGAAAACCCGCGCCGTCGGTCACCACCGACACGGTAAACCGATGCCATGCCCCATGGCCCGACCGGTCCGAGCGTACGCGCGCCTGCTCGGGGCCAAGCGTGACGTAAAGCGACGGCAGGTTTCCCGGCGGCAACGCGTCGTAGATTGCGCCATCCGCCAAAGACGCCAACGTCGCATCGTTGACCAGAGCCTGGAATACGGCCTCTTGCAGGGCCGCGGACACGCCATAGCTCATATCGCGACCTCCTCTTCACAAAAACATGTCAGATATCGTGCGGCGCCATCGCGTTCCGCCACGGACTCGATCCGAAACAGTCGCAGGCCCTCGCGGAACCGTTGACCCGGAACCGGGCGCGAGGGCGCACCATAAGGCGCAGCGCGCACCGATATGCGATAGCCGGTCGAGGACAGGCTGCCGCCTTCGCCCGCCGCCTCACGCCCCGTGCGCGCTGTGATCTCGGCCCAGAGCGTGCCCAGCTCCACCCATGTCTCGGTGTACCCCCCGGCGCCGTCCGGCATCCGGTCGACCCCTTCCAACACCAGCTTTCGGTTCAGTGTCACAACACCCATCAGGCCGCTCCACCGCCCAGAAGGCGCACGGTGCGATACCGCTCGATCAGGCTGGTGACACCAAAGGGCATGTTGCTGTCGCCCATGCCGGTCTCGTTGCGATATTCATAGTAATGTGCCGCCAGCAGCAGAACGGCCTGGCCCAGATCCGCCGGCAGGCTGCCCCACTCCACCGCATAACCCGCGGTAAAGAAAATCTCGGCCACGCCACCGCCTGGAATGGCGGGCAGGCACGACCCCGTCGGCCGGATCAGCGGACGCTGCCCATCGGGCACCAGCTGATAATGGTCCGACTCGATGATCTCCTCCTCGTCAAGACGGTTGCGCAGCACAAGCGACGTGATGTCCGTGACCGGCGCCACCGGCAGGGCCTGCGCTTCGGCATCGCGCCAACGCGTCAACGTCCAGGAAAAATCCCGCTCGATCAGAATCTTGCCCGTGCGTGCCTCGATCGCTGCAATCGCCGCCCGCAGAAAGCTTTCCAAGACCGGGTCCTGTATATCCCCGTCGGAAAATCCCGTGCCCAGTCGCAGGTGCGACTTCAACTCGCTTAGCGGAAGAGCAGCCTGGGGCACCGCGGTTTCTTCGATTAACATCATGGGTTTACTCCAGAAATCCCGGACCCCTCCGGTGGTTAAGGCGCACGTCGCCTGCGTTGCCCGCCCGGAGGGGAGCCGCCCGACAACGCGTCACATCGGCAAACGCGCGCCCGGGCGGGGGCATCACGGCCCCCGCCCCATCCGGCCGCCTTAGGACAGGCCGAACTTCAACAGCTTGATCGCGGCGAAATCGCTCACGTCTCCGCCCACGCGCTTGGTGGCGTAGAACAGGACATGCGGCTTGGCGCTGAACGGGTCACGCAGAACGCGCAGGTCGGGGCGCTCGGCCACCGTGTAACCGGCGGCGAAATCCCCGAACGCGATCGCCATCGCGTCACTGGCAACATCCGGCATGTCCTCGGCGATCAGCACGGGGTACCCCAACAGGCGCGCGGGTTCCCCGGCAGCCAGACCATCGGACCACAGGAACCGGCCGTCGGCATCCTTGAGCTTGCGCACCGCACCCGCGGTCTTTGAGTTCATCACGAAAGTGCCATTGGCGCGATACTCCGCCCCAACGGCATAGACGAGATCCACAATCGCATCCGCGCCGTTGAAATCTCCATCCGCGCCGGTCGCGACATAGCCCAGGTTGCCCCAGCTCCAGCTGGCATTGTCCACGGTGGGATGCGTCAAAAACCCGGAGGGCTTGTCCATGCCATCACCGCCGACAAAGGCCGCCGCCTCGGCACGGGCGAACTTGTCGGCGATCCGGCCCGCCAGCCAGGTTTCGATGTCGAACGCACTGTCATCCAGCAGGCGCTGGCTTGCCTTCGGCAGCGCGCTCAGCTCATGCAGCGGGATGGTGATCCGGTCGATCGACGGGGTCGACGTTTCGGTCGCATCCCCCGTTTCGGTGGCCCAGCCGTGACCGATATCGGTGTGATCGACCAGCACGTCATAGGACGTGGCCTCCACCTGCACCACGTTGGCGATGGCCCGGATCGACGCGGTGGAGCTCAGGACGCTCTTGATCGTCTCGGAGGTCTGCGGATCCACGAGGTAGCCCCCGTCGGCGGCCACGGCGCTCGACATCGCCTTGCCTTCCAGTTCCAGACCGCGCAGCGCGTCATCATCGCCCGAACGCAGATAGGCGTCGAACGCCTTCTGATGCGGCACGTCTGCCTCGGCGCGGGTCGAAAGAACCGGGCGCTGCGGCGTGAAAGATTTGCGTTCCATCTTCGTCATCTTGTCTTCCTGTTGTTGAAGTCGCTGTTGAATATCGGCCCGAAAGCCTTTGAAGTCGTTCATGAAACCCGCCACGGCAGACTTCACCTCGGACACCGGGGACACATCTTCCCCGACCCGAGACTTCACCTCGGTTTCGCTCATCGCTTGATCCCGTTGTTGCAGGCGTCCGCAAACGCCCTGGTGGTTCTCGGCGCGCTGCTGACTACATCCGCGCCATCTCCCGGCGGGCGTCCTCGATGGCCGCCGCCAATTCACGCAGGTCCGCATCGGCCAGGCTATCGCCCTTGGCCCCGACTCGCGCACTGGGCAGCATCGGAAAGGTCACCAGCGACACTTCCCACAGCTCCAGTTCCTTCAAGAGCCTGCGGCCCTTCTCGTTCTTGGCCGCCTTGACGGTGCGATACCCGATACTCAGACCGTCGATGGCCCGCGCCGCGATCAGCGCGGCGGCCTCGCGCGCCCGCGCCACGCTCTCCAGAAGGCGGCCCCTGACATAAAGGCCCCGCGCATCCTCGCGCACCTCGTCCCAAACGCCGATGGGTTGCGCCGGGTCGTGCTGCCACAGCATCTTGACCTGCCGCCCCTCCGCCGCAAGACCCGCCAGCGACGCGGCATAGGCCCCCGGCTCGACAATGTCGCCGCCACGGTCCTGATCCCCGAACAGGCTGGCATAGCCCTCGATGACGCTGCCATCCTTCACCGACAGATCTTCGTCAAAGCGGCAGAATTTCCGCTCCAGTCCAGTGTCGTTTTCCATAGCCGATCTCCTTGTAAGGCCCGTTGCCACAAACGGGGCCGCCGCTTTGCTGTCTTCGCCGACGTCAACCACCCAAAACGTTGCCCTGCATGACGAACGACATAAACCCGCCCAGGATCGCCGCGATAATCAGCCAGACCAGCCGCGAAATATGCCCGTCGATCTTCTCCAGCCGGCGGTCGATATGATTGAACCGGGCCTCCATGAACTTGCGTTTTTCCTCGCTGACGGCGCGTTCCTTCTCCATGGCGGCCACCGACAACTCCAGTGAGGTCAGTCGCTTTTCCACATGCCGGAACATCGCCTGTGTGCTCTCGAACGGTGCAAAAAGCCGCTCCAGGTCGCGCGCATCGGGATCGTCGATCATTCATCCTCCCCCAATGCGGGCAGGCCAAGAAGCGCGCGTTTTTCCGCATTGCTCAGGAAATCCGCTCCCGCCACGCGGGACCATTGCGCATCCCGCTCCGTTGCCAGTGCGGGTACCTGATCCAGATCGGGCTTCAGCTCGAACCGCTCGCCGCTGAACTGCGACAGCCAATCGGCCACCCCCGCCGCCACACGCATCGCCAGCGGCAGCACCGTCAGCCGGTAAAAGGCACGGTTGGCCTCCTGGTAATTGGAATAGGTCGCATCGCCCGGAATGCCCAACAGCATCGGCGGCACCCCAAAGGCCAGCGCGATCTCGCGCGCGGCGCTTTCCTTGGTCTTCTGGAATTCCATGTCACTGGGGCTGAAGCCCATCGGCTTCCAATCCAGTCCCCCTTCCAGCAGCATCGGCCGCCCGGCATTGCGCGCGCCCTGATGATGGCTCTCCATTTCGCTGACAAGCCGGTCATACTGATCGTTGGACAGGCTGCCCTGCCCCTCGGCCCCCTTGTAGACAATCGCCCCCGAAGGCCGCGCGGCATTGTCCAGCAAGGCCTTGGACCAGCGGCTTGCACTGTTGTGCACGTCCACCGCCTGCGCGGCCGCCTGAAGCGGTGAAAACCCGTAATGGTCGTCCTGCGGATGAAAGCTCTTGAGATGGCACACCACCGCCGGCCCCTCGGACACGTCGAAACGGTGCTTGCGCCCGCCCACGGCATATTCATAGGCCACCGGCCAGCCATCGGCACCGGGCACCACGCTCATCCGGTCCGAGCGCAGAACGTGCAGTTCCATCGGCACCTGTCCCTCGCCGCCACCCACGGCCTCGACATAGGCGTTGCCCGTTAGCAGCAACTGACCGTAAAGCGCCTCGAAAAGCTCCGCTCGCCCCTGCGCGGGGTTCGGGCTGCGGATCAGGTCCAGAACGGGATGCGTGGCGAAACGCTCGTTCTCATCCTGCAGGACCAGCGACAAGGATGCCGCCGCCTCGGCCACCATTTTCACGCAGCGAAAGCCGACCGGGTTGCCGGCAAATCCGGTGCGCGTCAGGCTGACCGTGTCGCGCGGGCTCCAGGCCACGCGTCCCGCACTGTGCCACGCCGCAACCCGGCCCGTCGCGCTTGCCTTCTGCTCGGGCACCGCCTGCGCCACCCCGCCCTGCCGGAAGAAATCCAATATCATCTCTCGCGGTCTCCTTGGTCTGCCTCGTTGCCGGGATCCTGTCCCGTCGTCTTGGGGCATCAGACGGTGAAAAGTTTACGAAAGGTTTATCAAACCGTGCGCAGGTCCCATCCGCGCCATGCCCCAACATTTTCCGCAAGGTGGGTTTCCAACCCACCCGTTAACCCTGCCATGAAAACCGGGGCGCCCCTCTCGGCGGCGCCCCGTCTCTCAGACCGATCGCACCTGCGGCCGGCGCCACCGGGCCGCGGGTACGATCATCAGCTCGGTCAGCGCCCAGACCAGCGCATCGACCCGGTCCGGGCTGCCCTTGCCCTCGTACCCCTGCGCGGTCATCGCACACATCTGGTCCTCCAGATCGGCCAGACCGCGCACATGCCGCACGCGCCCCTGTTCATACAGGGCGGCCACCGGCTCGGCCCGGGCCGCCTTGCCACGGCTGGCATGTACCGTCTTGACCGGCACCAGCGGATCGACCTGCCGGATCACCTCAGCCACCAGATCGCCGCCCTGGTTCACTTCGGCCACCAGCCGCTCGGCCCCGAACTGCTCCATCGCGCGGATCGCGGCACTGGCCCAGGCCGAGGGGGACGCGGCACCGACCGAACAGTCGGCCAGAACATAGGCGCACCAGTCCTGCACCGGGCCTTGCGTCACCGCGCCGGCCACCACGATCCCGCATTCGTCGGAACTCATCCTGCCCGTCACCGGCGGGTCCACCGCCACGACGATCCGGTCCAATTCGGGCACCGTGTCCACCCGCCCCGCCTCAAGACCGGTCGTTGTCCACAGCGCGCCATCGGCCTCGTCGATCAGCACACCGTCCAACTCCTGCCGTCCCAGACGTGTTCCGGCATAGCGCGCCTTGACCTCATCCAGGAAACTCTCCGCCAGAAAGGCCGCATTCGCCTCGGTCGGCGCACTCGTGGTCACGGTCGTATCCTGCTCCAGAAGTTCCTTCAGAACACCAACATTGCGCGGGGTCGTCGTGATGCAGACCTGCGGATGATCCCCCAGACGCAATCCGAATTGCAGCATGTCCCAGGTCTCGCGCGCCTTCTTCCACTTGGCCAGTTCGTCCACCCAGGCCCCGTCGAATTGCGGCCCGCGCAGGCTTTCGGGATCATGCGCGGAAAACGCCTGCGCGGTCGCCCCGTTGGGCCACAACAGCCGCTTGCGCGTGGCCTGCCAGACCGGACGGCGATCAGGCGGTGAACAGGCCAGGATCCCGCTTTCGCCAAAGATCATCACCTCGCGCACCTGGTCGATGGTCTCTCCCACCAGGGCCAGTCGCCGGCACCGCCCTGCATCCAGCGGGCGAGGGCCTTCCACCTGCGCGCGCACCCATTCAGAGCCCGCCCGCGTTTTGCCCGCGCCGCGCCCGCCCAGGATCACCCAGGCCCGCCAGTCCCCCTCGGGCGGCAACTGATGATCCAGCGCCCAGAAATCGAACAGATACGGCAGGGCCAGGATCTCTCCCTGTCCCAAGGCATCAAGAAACTCCATCTGGGTTTCGGCGTCTTCTGAGGCGATCCAACAGGCCCCCGACCGCAAGCTGTGCAGCTTCGAGATCAAGGGCATAGTCGTGGACAATTCCTTTTTCGGCTTTCTTTCGTGTGGCAAGTTGCGCCTCCGCTTCGATGGCGATCTTCAGCCACTGCCGGATCTCCGACGTGGCCTTCATCGCGTTTTTCAGTTCTCCGAATTCCCCGGCCTTGATCCGGGCATACATCCCTTCAAGCTCCTCGCGCATGTCCGCCAACTGACGTTCAAGCGAGTCGATCGAGGTCGTCAGCCCGGTCGGAACCGGGTCTGGGGTGATCAATGTCATCCGTGTTCATGCCTCATGCGTTACCGTTGTGGTGACCCCCGGGCGCCCCAAATGAAAACGGCCCCGGGTCGCCCCGAGGCCGTTGGATACATCTGTGCAGCATGACACAACCTATACGAGATAGCGTGCGCAAAATCAAGGTGTTGCGCAACGGACGCGCCGCGTAACGCATCGATATATTTAGATTTTATTAAACTTTCCCTGCCCCGGCCGGGGTCGGAACCTACTGGTTGTCGCGCTCGGCCTCAAGTCGGCGATAGGCCGCCACGTTCTCGTTATGCTCGTCCAGCGTGACGGCGAACAGATGCCCGTCACGCGGGTCCAGTGTCTTGGCCACGAAGAAGATGTAATCGGTATCCAGCGGGTTCACCGCCGCCTCGATGCTCGCCCGGCCCGGATTGGCGATCGGCGTGGGCGGCAACCCGTTGATCACGTAGGTGTTGTACGGCGTCTCGGCGCGCAACTCGCTCTGGCGCAGACCGCGGCCCAGCACCCCTTCGCCGTTGGTGATGCCATAGATCACCGTCGGGTCGGTCTGCAGCCGCATCCCCTGCCGCAAGCGGTTCGTAAAGACACTGGCCACCTGCCCGCGCTCGGTGGGCACGCCGGTTTCCTTCTCGATGATCGAGGCCAGGATCAGCGCCTCATAAGGGTTGTCCAGCGGAATGTCTTCGGCGCGGTTTTCCCACGCCGCCGCCAGGATACGATCCTGCGCATCGCGCATATTCTCGATCACGCTTGCGACCGTGTCGCCCTTGCGCACTTCGTAACTGTCGGGCGCAAGGCTGCCCTCTGGCGGCACCTCGTCCACGCCGCCCTCCAGCACGTCGACCTGCTGCAACGCATCGACGATCTGCCAGCTGGTCACACCCTCGGCGATTGCGATGCGATAGCGTGTGTCGGCCTGCTCCAGAACCTGTGTATAGGTTTGCGGCACCTCCGCCTCCGGTCCGGGCGTAAACTCGGCCTTCTCGACAAACCGGTTCGTCGCCGGGTCGAGTTCACGCACCTGCACCTCGGACGTGGTCACGCCGATCCGGTAGACGACCTCCGTGCCACAGGTGCTGGCCCCGCCCCGGGTGATGATGTCGGTGATCTCGGCCATGCTGGCCCCGTCCGGGATCAACCAGCTGCCCGCCTTGAGCTGGCTGGTCTTGTCCGCATAGTCCACCCCGATCCGAAAGATCGAGCCGTTCGTCACCGCGCCCTCGGCCTCCAGCTTACGGGAAATGGCGCGCATGTTGGTGCCGCGCTCGACCCGCAGGCAGATCTGTTCATCCAGCGGACCGGCCGCCTGATACTCGTTCTGCCCCCACAGGATCACGCCCCCCAGCAGGAACACCAGCAGGACAAGAAAGGTCAGGAAGTTCGAGGCGATATGCCGCCACATCAGCGCGGCGTTCCCACGCACAGACAGGCATTCGTGCCGCCGAACCCGAAACTGTTGGACAGCGCCACGTCGATCTTGCGCTCCCGCTTGGCATTGGGCGCCAGGTCCAGCGGTGTGTCTACGGCCGGGTTGTCCAGGTTGATCGTGGGCGGGGCCACGTCATGCTTGACCGCCAGGATCGAGAATATCGCCTCGATCGCGCCCGCCGCCCCCAGAAGGTGCCCGGTCGACGACTTCGTCGAACTCATCGTGGCCGTCGCGGCGGCGTCGCCCAGCAGGCGCTCGACCGCCTGAAGTTCGATCGTGTCCGCCATCGTGCTGGTGCCGTGCGCGTTGATGTAATCCACCTGAGACGCCTCGACACCGGCGTTCTTCAGTGCGGCCTGCATGGCACGGAACCCGCCATCGCCATCCTCGCTCGGTGCGGTGATGTGATAGGCGTCCCCCGACAGGCCATAGCCGAGAATCTCGGCATAGATCTTGGCGCCACGCGCCTTGGCGTGCTCGTATTCCTCCAGCACGACAACGCCCGCGCCCTCGCCCATCACGAACCCGTCGCGATCCGCGTCATAGGGCCGGCTGGCCGCCTTGGGGTCATCCGCACGCTTGGTGCTCAGCGCCTTGCAGGCATTGAAGCCCGCGATCCCGATCTCGCAGATCGCGGCCTCCGCGCCCCCGGCCACCATCACGTCCGCGTCCCCGAACATGATCAGCCGCGAGGCGTCGCCGATGGCATGCGCGCCCGTCGAACAGGCCGTCACCACCGAATGGTTCGGCCCCTTGAACCCGTACCGGATGCTGACCTGCCCGCTGATCAGGTTGATCAGCGCGCCGGGAATGAAGAACGGCGACACCCGCCGTACGCCCCGGTCCCGGATCAGCAGCGTCGTCTCCTCGATCGAGCGCAGCCCGCCGATGCCAGATCCGATCAGCACGCCGGTGCGCAGGCGATCCTCCTCGTCCTGCGGCGTCCAGCCCGCGTCGCGCACCGCCTGCTCAGCGGCCGCCACGCCGTAGAGGATGAAATCATCCACCTTGCGGCGCTCTTTCGGGGCCATGTACGCATCGGCATCGAACGTGCCATCACTGCCATCGCCAAGCGGCACCTCGCAGGCATATTTCGTGGCCACGTTTTCAGGGTCGAACCGGGTGATCGTGCCCGCGCCGGACTGCCCGTCCAGAAGCCTGCTCCAGCTTTCCTCAACCCCGGAGGCCAGAGGGGTAACCAAGCCTAGTCCGGTGACAACGACACGCCGCATACTGCTGCCCTTTCGTTCTGATGTTTGGCTGCTCATACCGCGCCTTGCCCCCGGTGGGCAAGCCCAAGGGCGCGCAGACCGGCAAGGTAGCGCGCCGGCCGGCCTTCCGTGGCGTTCAGCGGAAATCCGCGACCGGTTCCGGCTCCCCCTGTGCCAGGGCCAATGCCTCGGCCAGGCCCACATCTTTGGACAGCAGCGCCCGCCCGATGATCGTGCCGGCGATGTTCGGCACGTATTTCAGGCGCGACACATCATCCACGCTGCGCACCGTGCCGCGCGCGATAACCGGATGGCGCGTTTGCGCCGCCAGGCCCGAGATCACCCCGAGGCTGCCATCCGTATCCTCGATATCGGCATCGATATCGGTGACGATGACCCCGGCCAGAGGCACATCGTCGAACGCCTTGATATAGGTGGCCGGGTCGAACGCGCTTTTCGTACGCCAGCCTTCGGTCATCACCGCACCCTGGAAGATATCGACCGCCAGCACCATCTGGTCGGGATGAAACTTGGCCATTTCGCGCAGAAGGTCGGGATCGTAGGCCGCCATCGTGCCCACGACAACGCGGCCCGCCCCCTTGTCGATCCAGCGGCTGACCGCATCACGCGACCGGAACCCGCCACCCAGCTGGACCGGAATGCCGACCGAGCGGATGATCTCTTCCAGCAGGTCGTTGTTGTCTCCCTCTCCAGCCAGGGCGTTGATGTCCGTGACATGCATCCATTCCGCCCCCGCGGCCGCGAAACCCGCCGCGGTTTCAACCGGATCCACATGCCAGATGACTGGTTCTTCCAGACGACCGCGCGTCAATGACACGCATTTGCCGTTATGCAGTTCAAGGGTCGGATAGATGATCATGGCGCCAACGTCCTTCGATTCGCTCCTGGGTTGCCTTCCTGACAGGCAGTGACAGTCTGCCGGACCGCGCGCGATGTGGATGTCACCAAATCGGCATCATGTATTCCATTCCCGAAGTCGCCCGGCCCGAAAACGAAAAAGGCCCCCGCCATTCGGCGAGGGCCCCATGTCCCGAAACGGGATATTGTCCGCTTACGACGCGTCGCTGATGAACTTCACCGCATCGCCGAAGGTCTGGATGGTCTCGGCCGCGTCATCGGGGATCTCGATGCCGAACTCTTCTTCGAACGCCATGACCAGTTCGACCGTGTCCAGGCTGTCAGCACCCAGATCGTCGATGAAAGAGGCGTTCTCGGACACTTTGTCCTCTTCCACGCCCAGGTGCTCAACAACGATCTTCTTCACGCGGTCTGCGATATCGCTCATCTCATGTTCCTCATATCTTCTTCCGGGCGACAGGCCCGCAATCCTTGTCCTGCCCCTGCCGGGGACGCGGCTCTTGTTTGCCCCAGCGGGCGGCTCCTGCTGCCCGCTTACACGGGCTTTGCTGGGGCAGATTTGTCTCTCCCCCGTTCAATCATCGCCGCCTATAGCACATGGCGCGGCTTTGGCAAATGGTTTCCCAAAGCGCGCATAGGCGGGCCATGGCCCAGCCCGTTACAGCATCGCCATGCCCCCATTGACGTGCAGCGTGGCCCCGGTCACATACCCGGCTTCCTCGCTGGCCAGATAGAGAACCGCCGCGGCAATCTCCTCGGGCTTGCCCATCCGCGCAGCCGGGATCTGCGCGTTGATCTTGTCCTTCTGCTCATCGGTCAGCTTGTCGGTCATGGCCGTCGCGATGAAACCGGGCGCCACGGCATTGGCGGTGATCCCGCGGCTGGCCACCTCGTAGGCGATCGACTTGGTCAGCCCCACCATGCCCGCCTTCGAGGCCGCGTAATTCGCCTGTCCCGGGTTGCCCGTGGCCCCCACGATCGAGCTGATGTTGATGATCCGCCCCCAGCGGGATTTCATCATCGGACGCATCACGCCCCGGCACAGCCGCATCGTCGCGGTCAGGTTCACGTCGATCACGCTCTGCCATTCCTCGTCGGACATGCGCATGAAGATCTGGTCGCGCGTGATCCCGGCATTGTTGACAAGGATATCCACGCCGCCCATGGCCTCGGCGGCCTGCTTGGGCAGGTCGTCAACGGCCTCCGGATCGCCCAGGTTGCACGGCAGGACATGCGCCCGCTCTCCCAGTTCGGCGGCCAGCGCCTCAAGGGGGTCCACGCGCGTACCCGAAAGCCCCACCGTGGCGCCCGCGTCATGCAAGGCACGGGCAATCGCCCCACCGATCCCGCCCGATGCGCCGGTCACCAGCGCCGTCTTTCCCGTCAGGTCGAACATCTGTCTTGATCCCTTTCCTCTGTCACCAAATTTCTTTCAAAGAAATTTGGCAAGAAAATCCCATTTTCTTGGCCCCGACTCAGGCCTTGACGGCCTCGACGGCCGCCGCGACATCCTCGGGTGTTCCAACCGCGCGCACCGCGATCTCGCGGTCAATGCGGCGCACCATCCCGGACAGCGCCTTGCCCGCGCCGATCTCCCAGGTCTCGGTGACACCCTGCTGCGCCATGTAGAGAACCGATTCCCGCCACCGCACGGCACCGGTCACCTGCTCGACCAGCAGCCCCCGGATCGTATCGGGATCGCTGACCGCCTCGGCTCGCACATTCGCCACCACGGGCACGCGCGGTGCCGTGATTGTCACCTCGCTCAACGCCTCGGCCATCACCTCGGCCGCCGGTGCCATCAGGGCACAATGAAACGGCGCGCTGACCGGCAACAACATCGCCCGCTTGGCACCGGCCTCCTTGGCCAGATCGACGGCGCGCGCCACCGCACCCGCGTGACCGGATACAACGACCTGTCCCGGATCATTGTCATTGGCGGCCTGGCACACCTCGTCGCCCGCCGCCTGTTGCGCCACGTCTCGCACCGCCTCGAGGTCAAGCCCCAGCACAGCCGCCATCGCACCCTCACCAACCGGCACGGCCGCCTGCATCGCCAGACCCCGCGTGCGCAGCAGGCGCGCGCAATCCCCCAGGCTCAACGCGCCCGCCGCCGACAGGGCGGAATATTCCCCAAGACTGTGGCCTGCAACCATCGCCGCCGTCTCGATGCCAAGCCCCTCGGCCTCCAGCGCGCGCATCGCCGCCAATGATGTCGCCATCAATGCAGGCTGCGCGTTCTGCGTCAGGGTCAGATCATCCTGCGCCCCCTCCCAGATCAGCGCGCTCAGTTTTTCGCCAAGCGCGTCGTCGACCTCGTCGAAAACGGCCTGCGCCGCCGGATAGGCTTCGGCCAGCGCCCGACCCATGCCGATGGTCTGGGCGCCCTGCCCGGGGAAAATGAATGCTCTGCTCATCCTGTCTGTCCCTTCCTGCTACGATCTTCCGATACCGCGCCGGGCGCGTCGGTGCAACGGGCAAGCCACCCGCGCGGGGCTGCACGACGACTGTGCGCTTATGGTGATTGTCAGCCCGGGGACACAGTATAGGTTGCGCGGCATCATCACAGTCACCCATCGAGGAGAGCCACGATGTCCCTTGCCAACACCAAGACGAGCTACGGCGCCGTCGCGCGCGGGTTTCACTGGTTGACGGCCCTGCTGATCCTGTCGGCCATTCCGCTGGGGCTCATCGCCAATGACATCGCCCATGCGATCAAGGACCCGGCCATCGCGACAACCGATGCCGACCTGTCGCGCGCAGCCCTGCTGTTTTCCTTGCACAAGACCATCGGCGTCACGGTGTTCTTTGTCGCGCTGGCGCGCATCCTGTGGGCGATCGGACAGACCAAGCCCGGCCTGCTGAACGGGGACAACCGTCTTGAGGCAATGGCGGCCGAAACCGCGCACTGGCTGTTAT
>JANSYB010000323.1 GCA_024742655.1 Paracoccaceae bacterium
ACAGGCAAATGCGGCCACATCGCGGAAACCACGGAGAATTTTGTGGGCGTTCGGGTCAGTCCGGCTGAAACACCGCGCCGCTGCGCACCGCGCGCCAGGTGCGCAGCAACAGCGCCGCCAGTGTCAGGCAGAGAATGACCAACAGGACCAGGCCGATCAACTGATGCACGGGCGACGCGGCCAGGTCGGCATACCGGAACGAGGCGATCGTGACCGCCGCCACCGGAAAGCTGAGCGCCCAGAAAGACAGCGCGAAAGGCAACCGCAGAATGGCCGGCATCTGCACCGCCACGATCAGAACGAAGAGGTAAGCCCCGTTGATCAGGATCCGGCCGAACGGGCCCAGCCCCCCCGCCAGCGCCGTCCATGCCAGGAAACCCACGGCCGGCGGGGCGATCAGGATGACCAGTGTCGGCTGCAACCGCTCCGGCAGGGGATCGTGAAAGATCAGCCGGTTCATCACCAGCGCCAGCAGCACCACCCAGAAAATCAGCCCGATCGCCATGAAGAACCAGCTCAGTTCGACATAGCCGAGCTGCGCCCCGGCGATCGGGGCCACCACGTTGCCGACGGCGGGAATGAACCACGCCGGGGTCAGGTGACCTTGCAGAAAGGAGCGCGTTCCGATCCAGCCCGAGATCACCGCAAGCGTCAGAACCACCTGCAACCCGGCCCCGATCAGCCAGACCGCCTCGGCCACGCCGGCATGCCACGGCAGCGTCGCCACCGCCAACAGCAGCAGCGAGATCGAAATCGCCGGGAAGAACGCCAGTTTCACAGGGTGGTTCCATTCCGCCACGACCATGGCGCGGTGGCGCAGAAGCTTGGCCAGATAGGCGCCACAGATCATCGCGAAAAGGGCCAGTGTCACAAGGTAGACGACACTGGACATCGCACCTGTCAGGCCAAGGGCGGCCTCGCCCGTCTCAAGGGCAAGGGTCAGCCCGCTCATGCCCATCACCACGGTAAAGAACGCGACAGGGAAATGGGCCAGCTTGCCGTCTCCGGCTTCGGTCTCGGGGTTGGTCATGGAGGGGTCGGCCTGTTTCATATCATGAATGTTGCATATGTTCGCGCGCGCCACGTTGATCAAGGTCAAACCCCGCGTCCGCCCTCAATAGAGCCACCGCAAAAGGAACAGCGTGATCCCCGGAAACGCCACGAGGATCGCCACCCGCATGATGTCGGATGTCACGAAATACATAACCGCGCGGTAGGTTTCGGTGATCCGCGTCTTGGGGTCCATCGCGTTGATGACGAACAGGTTCATGCCCACCGGCGGCGTGATCAGCCCGACCTCGACCACGATCAGCACAAGGATGCCGAACCAGATCGCCACCTCCTCGGCCTCGATCCGGTTGGCGCGGCCCTGCGTGATATTGATATCGAGCGCGCGCATCATCTCGCGGCTCAGTTCCTGCCCCGAGGCGATGGCCGCCTCGATCCGGCCCAGCATCTCGCTGGTCATGCCCTCGGGCACACCTGCCGCCAGCACCTCGCGCGCGGCCTCGGCCTGAAGCGCGGCCAGTTCCACGAAGCCGAAATCAAGCTGGCTGATGATCGGAAAGAAGATCGGGATGGTCAGCAGGATCATCGACAGGCTGTCCATCAGGCAGCCAAACACAAGATAAAGCAGCAGGATGCACACAAGGATGGTCCACGGGCTCAGCCCCAGCCCCACCACCCATGTGGCCAGTTCCTGCGGCGCCTGGCTGAGCGCGAGAAACCCGTTGTAGAACGCGGCCCCGAGGATGATGAAGAAGATCATAGCCGTGTTGCGTGCCGTGGCGTGGAAACTGGCCTGCAGCGTCGTCCATGTCAGCCCCCCCTGCGCCAGCGCGATGAGGCCGGTGCCCGCCGCGCCCACCGCGGCCCCCGCCGTGGGCGTGAACCAGCCCAGGTAAATCCCGCCCACGACCAAAAGAAAGACCAAAAGGACCGGCCACACATCCAGCAGCGCGCGGATCCGCTGTGCCATGGGCACCGGAGCACGCGCCCCGGCCGCCTCGGGATGCAGACGGGCGTAGATGTTGATCGTGATCATGTAACCCAACGCGGCCAGCAGGCCCGGGATGAACGCGGCCAGAAACAGCTTGGCGATGTTCTGGTCTGTTAGGATCGCATAGATCACCAGAACGACCGATGGCGGGATGAGAATGCCCAGCGTTCCGCCCGCGGCCAGCGTCGCCGTGGCAAACCCGCCCGAATAGCCGTACCGGCGCAATTCCGGCAGCGCGACCTGGCTCATCGTGGCGGCCGTGGCCAGCGAGGACCCACAGATCGCGCCAAAGCCCGCACAGGCCCCCACAGAGGCCATCCCCACGCCGCCCTTGCGATGCCCCAGCCACGCCTCGGCCGCCTTGAAAAGGGCCGTGGACATTCCGCCCAGTGTCGCGAAATGGCCCATCAGCAGGAACATCGGGATGATCGAGAAGGAATAGCTGGAAAAGGTGGAATAGGTCTCGTGCTTCAGCCGCGACAGCGCCATCGTCCAGCCATCGGTTATGGCATAAAGACCACCGACCGCCACGAGGAACATCGCCAACCCGATGGGCACCCGCAGGAAAATCAGGCCCATCAGGACGGGAAAGGAGGCAATGCCGATCTCGAGGTTGCTCACCCGTCCGGACCCTCGTGCCGTGGCAGGATGACACGTCCGCTCAGGCCCTCGACCATGCGCGCGCCCGCCACGTAGACCCCGACAATGGCCGCCACGCAGGCCGCCGACAGGCTGGCCGCGTAACTCCACCAGATGGGAAACTGCAGGTCATAAGTGGTCTCGTTGTACCGCAGCTTTTCCTGCATCCCCTCGAACAGGCGCCAGGCGATCACGATCAGGACCACCGCAAAGACGAGATCGACGACAAGCTGGATCAGGCGGTTGACCCGGTCTGGCAATTTCGAGGTGAAGATGTCGACACTGGCGTGCCCCCCGGTGATCTGGCACATCGGCAGGAAACAGAAGATCACGAAAGCGACGCCGACCTCGACCATCTCGGTGTCACCGAAAACCGGCCCGACACCGGCCTCCAGCATCCATCGCGCCAACCCCGGCGCCAGCCAGTCCAGCGCGCCATGCGCCAGCTTGTTCAAAAGTCCGCCGATGACCGAGACACAGGTAATCACGATCAGCGCACTCAGCACCAGACCGCCCAGAACGGCCATGCCACGTGCCACTGCCAGAACGCTCTTGTGCATGCCCGCCCCCGTTGTCGGGCCACGCCGCGTCGGGCGGCGCGGCCCCAAAGCTTACTCGCTGTGCCTGGCGATCAGCGCCCGCGCCTGATCGACCAATGCCTGCCCGTCAAAGCCCTTGTCGTTCATCTCGGCAATCCAGTTGGCCTCGACATTCGCCGCCGCCGCCTTCCACTCGGCCACCTGCCCGGGCGTGAGGTCGATGATGTTGTTGCCCATCTCCTCGGCCAGCGCGCGGGCCGGGGCATCGGAGTCCTGCATCGTTTTGCCCGCCAGCGCCGAGAAATCAGCCCCCGACTGGCTGTCGATCGCAGCCTTCAACTCGTCGGACAAGCTTTCGTATTTTTCCTTGTTCATCGCGAAGATGAACGCGGTGGTGTAAAGCGCCTCATCCCCGAAGGTGGTGTGGTTCTCGACCAGTTCGGGCACCTTGAGCGCGGCGGTCACCTCCCACGGGATCACGCCCGCATCGATCACGCCCTTCGACAGAGCCTCGGGCATGGCGGGCACTGGCATGCCGACCGGCGTCGCACCCAGTTCTCCCAGCATGCCGGTGATGATCCGGGTGGGCCCGCGTACCTTCATGCCGTTGAGATCCGCGATCTCCTCGACCGGGTCCGCGGAATGGATCACCCCGGGGCCATGCACCCAGACACCGAGAATCTTCAGATCCTTGAAATCCTTGTCCATCATGTTGGCCTCGGCGAATTCCCAATAGGCGCGGGAGGTGTCCTCGGCATTGGTCATCATGAAGGGCAGTTCGAACGCCTCGAGCTGCGGGAAACGGCCGGGGGTATAGCCTGCCACGACCCAGATAATGTCGGCCACCCCGTCCTGCACCTGGCTGACCAGTTCGGGCGGCTTGCCGCCCAGTTGCATCGCCGGGTAGTGGTCGATCCTGATCTTCCCGCCCGACGCCTCCATCACGCGCTCGGCCCACGGCTCCAGGATCAGTTTGGGCACGTTGGCCTGCGGCGGCAGGAACTGGTGCATCTTCAGCGTCACCTCCTGTGCCATCGCGGCCGCGCCGAATGCGACGGCCATGACCGAGGCCAGCAGG
>JANSYB010000139.1 GCA_024742655.1 Paracoccaceae bacterium
AAGGTTCTGTCGGAGGATGTGAGTGCCGATTTCCTGGTGATCGGTGCGGGCTTTGCCGGGCTGGCCGCGGCGCGTCGGCTGGCGCAGCTGAACGAGGGCGCGCGGATCATCGTGCTGGAGGCCAGCCGGGTCGCCCATGGCCCGGCCGGGCGCAACACCGGTTTCATGATCGACCTGCCCCATCACCTGACATCCGAAGGTTACGGTGGGCGCCTCGAAGAGGATCGGCGCGAGGCAGCGGCCAACCGGGCCGGCATCGCCTTCGCCGCACGGATGGCCGGGGAATTCGGCCTGAGCCGTGAGGCGTTCGATCCCTGCGGCAAGGTCAACGCGGCGGCCAGCGACCGTGGCCATGCCCATAACGTCGATTATGCCCGGCACCTTGAGGCCATGGGAGAGGCGCACCGGATGCTGGATGCCACCGAAATGGCGCGCATGACCGGCACCGACTATTACCGCGGCGGGCTTTACACGCCGGGCGCGGTGATGATCCAGCCCGCGCTGTTCGTGCGCGGCGTGGCCGAAGGACTTGTATCCAACAGGGTGAGCCTGTTTGAGATGTCGCCGGTCACGGGGCTGAGGCGGCAAGGCAAGGACTGGGTGGCACAAACGCCGGGGGGGGCGGTCACCGCGCCTAAGGTGATCCTCGGCGTGAACGGCCACGCCAACAGTTTCGGGCAATTTGCCGGGCGGCTGATGCATGTGCACCTTTACGGGTCGATGACAAGGGCACTGAGCGCCGAGGAATGCGCGCGGCTTGGCGGTGTTTCGCGTTGGGGTGTGACGCCGGCCGATCCGATGGGTTCGACCGTGCGGCGCATTTCCGGCATTGGCGGCGACCGGATCATTGTGCGCAACCGGTTCAGCTATGACGCATCGATGCAAGTCGATGAGGGCAAACTCGCCCGGATGGCGCGCGATCACGATAGGGCATTCGCGGCCCGGTTCCCGATGCTGAAGGATGTCGCGTTGGAATACCGCTGGGCCGGGCGCCTGTGCCTCAGCCGCAATGGCGTGCCTGCCCTGGGCGAGGTGGATGAGGGGCTCTATTCCGCCTGTTGCCAGAACGGGCTTGGCACGGCCAAGGGCATGCTGCACGGCATGTTGATGGCCGAGATGGTATCCGGTTATGGCTCGGACCTGCTTGATGAGGTCCTGGATCAGGCGCATCCAAGGCGCCTGCCACCCGAGCCGTTTGCCTCCATCGGCGCGAACGCGGTTCTGCGATGGAGCGAATTCAAGGCTGGTCGGGAACTCTGAGCACCGGATTTTTCGCAGAAAAATCTCGAGGCCCTGCGCCCAGATTATTCTGCGAATAATCTGGGCGCCCCTATCCTTTCGCGAGATCCTTCAGGATCGGGCAGTCGGGCCGGGCATCGCCCGCGCATTCCCTCACAAGATGGGTGAGTGTATCCCGCATGGATTGCAGCTGGGCGATCTTGTCTTCGATCCGTTCCAGGTGCTCTCGGGCCACGCGTTTGACATCCCCGCTGGCGCGGGTCTCATCCTCGTAAAGCGCCAGCAGCGTGCGGCAATCCTCTATCGAGAAACCAAGCGCGCGGGCGCGCCCGAGAAAGGCCAGTTTGTGCAGATCCGACTCTGAGAAGACGCGATAACCGTTCTCGCGCCTTTCGGGACGTATAAGACCGATATCCTCGTAGTACCGGATCGTTTTGGGGGGCAGGTCCGTGCGCTGGGCAACCTCTGAGATGTTCATGCCGTTTCCTTTTCCAGCCGGGGCGCCACGCGTCGCAACCTGAGCGCGTTGCTCAGCACGAATACCGAACTCAGCGCCATCGCACCCGCCGCCAGCATGGGGGACAGCAGCACACCGGTCAGTGGATAAAGCGCGCCGGCGGCCACGGGAATGAGCGCCGTATTGTAGGCAAAGGCCCAGAACAGGTTCTGCCGGATGTTGCGCATGGTGTGGGCCGACAGGCTGCGCGCGGTGACAACACCACTCGGATCGCCCGACATGAGGATCACATCCGCCGCCTCGATCGCCACGTCGGTTCCGGTGCCCATGGCGATCCCCACATCGGCCTCGGCAAGCGCAGGCGCATCGTTGATCCCGTCACCCACGAACGCCACCGTGCCAAGGCGTTCCCGGAGCGCTTGCACGGCGGCGCGTTTGTCCGCCGGCAGAACCTCGGCTTCGACATGGTCCATGCCAAGGCGCCCGGCGATGGCCCGCGCGGTCTGCAGGGTGTCCCCGGTGATGAGCGCGGTCCTGATCCCGGCCGCGTGCAGCGCCGTGATGCAGGCGGCACTGTTGGGTTTCAGCGGGTCGGCCACGCCGATAAGACCGGCAACCCGCCCATCGATCGCCACGAACACTGGGGTCTCCCCACGCGCGCCCAACTGCGCGACGGCCTCGTCAAGGACGTCTGTCGCGATCCCGTCTCGCTGCATCAGGCGATATGCGCCGATCTGAAGTCTGTACCCCTCGACATCCGCCATGAGGCCATAGCCGGGGATCGCCTCGAACCCGCTGGCCTCGGGCAGGGCGGGGGTGGCCTGACGCGCCCGCGCCTCGATCGTGCGGGCGATGGGATGCTCGGACAGGGCCTCGACCGCGCCGACAAGACGCAGCATGTCGGCCTCTGCAATCCCGTTGACGGTTTCGATATGGGTGACCTCGGGTTTGCCCTGGGTCAACGTGCCCGTCTTGTCGAACGCGACCACGCGGCATTCGTCCAGGGTTTGCAGCGCGTCACCCTTGCGAAAGAGCACGCCAAGTTCCGCCGCGCGCCCCGTGCCCACCATGATCGAGGTCGGTGTGGCAAGCCCCATGGCACAGGGGCAGGCGATGATCAGCACCGATACGCCGGCCACCAAGGCAAAGGTCAGCACCGGTGCCGGACCCAGGGCCAGCCACAGCAGCACGGTCAGGGCCGCCGTCGCGATGACCGCCGGCACGAACATGCGCACGACGCGGTCGGCCAGCGACTGGATCGGCAGCTTGGCGCCCTGCGCCTCTTCGACCATGGCGACGATCTGGGCCAGAACGGTATCGCGGCCAACCCGTGTGGCGCGAAAGACCAGCGTGCCGTTGCCATTGATCGTGCCGCCCGTCACCTCGTCGCCTTGTGTCTTGGGCACGGGCAATGGCTCCCCCGAGATCATCGCCTCATCGACATTGCTTTGGCCGTGGATCACTTCGCCATCCACGGCGATCCTTTCGCCGGGGCGGACATGGACGACATCGCCTGGTCCCAGATCTTCTATGGCGATTTCCAGGACCTGCCCGCCGCGTTCCACCCGGGCGCTGCGGGGCTGCAACCCGACGAGGCGCTGGATCGCCGCACCGGTGCGACCGCGCGCGCGGGCCTCCAGCCACCGGCCCAGAAGGATCAGCGTGACGATCACCGCCGCGGCCTCGAAATACACCGCGCGGGTGCCCTCGGGCAGCAGGGATGGCACGAACAGCGCCACCGTGGAAAAGGCCCAGGCGGCGGCGGTGCCGAGGGCGACGAGGCTGTTCATGTCCGGCGCGCCCTTGAGCAGCATGGGCACGCCGTGCCTGAAGAAGCCCCGGCCGGGCCAGATCAGCACCAGGGTGGTCAGCACGAATTGCAGCATCCATGAATTGGTCTGGCCAAGGGTGGTATGGACCAGGTGATGAAAACCGGGGATCACATGGCTGCCCATTTCAAGGATGAAAACCGGAAGTGTCAGCACTCCGGCGATGAGGGTCATGCGCCGTGCATGGGCGATCTCCTCGTCGCGGCGGCCGGTGTCGTCCTGACGATCGTCCCCGGCAGGGCGGGCGGGATAGCCGGCCTCGGACACGATCCGCGCCAGCTCGGCCGGGGTGGTGGTGCCGGTGAGGTGGCGGACCTGCGCGGACTGGGTGGCAAGATTGACCGAGGCGGCGGTGACACCGGGTGCGGCAGTCAGCGCGTCCTCGATCTTGCCGACGCAGGAGGCGCAATGCATGCCCTCGATCTGCAAGGTGATTGTCGCCTCGCGGGCCGGGTAACCGACGTCGCGCAACGCGGCGGTGATGTCATTCAGGCTGGCCCCGGACAGCTGCATCTGGGCGGTGCCGGTGGCGAAATTGACAGAGGCGTCATGCAGCCCCGGCAGGGCCTGAAGCGCACGCTCGGCCCGGCCCGCGCAACCCGCGCAGGACATGCCGTCCACCTCGATGCGGAGTGTCTGGAAATCCTTCATGCAGCACAGATAAGGGTTCCAGTCACAGGAAGGTCAAGGGAGAAGACACGAGATTCGGCATTCTGGCCTGTTTTCCGCGAGGCGGAGGCAGAACGCCGCGCCGGGGCGTTTCAGACGTCAGACCGGAAATGTCGTGAGGGGCGGGTTTCGGGCAATGGTGGGTTGCCAGCCCATCCTACGGCTTGGACCGATAGCGGAAGACACCAGTGGCTGTGGCGATAAGGGTGCCGGTGTCGTCGTGGACGGTGGCCTCGGCGAAATAGGTACGGCGGCCGCCACCCGTCACGCGGGCCTCGGCGATCAACCGCGTGCCGGTGGCCTGCGCCACGAAATTCACGGTCATCGACAGGGTGAGCGCATTCTGTTTCACGTCGGGATCGCCCGTGTAGCAGCCGCAAAATCCCATGGTCGTATCCAGAAGTGCCGCATGCACGCCGCCATGGGGCAGGCCCTGTCGGTTCATCAGGTGAGCGGCCAGCGGCGCCTCGACCCGGGCAAAGCCATCCGACCAGCCGGTCATCTCGAACCCCAGCGTTTTCGACAGGGGCGAGGGCGTTTCGACAAGGCGAGGATCGAGGGCTTGGGTCATGCGAGGGCTCTTTTGGGGAATGAACGGGTCACGCGCCGGTGTCGCGCAGTTCGGGAAGCACGTAGTCGGCGAAGTGCCGGCGCAGGGTCAGCTTGGAGATCTTGCCGGTCGCGGTCAGGGGCAGCTCCTCGACGAAGACGATGTCGTCCGGCATCTGCCACTTGGCGAAATGCGGCGCGAGGAGGGCGTGGATATCGTCCAGCGTGGGCCGGTCCTCGCCCGCCGGCACGGCCACCAGCACCGGACGTTCGTCCCACTTGGGGTGGGGCATGGCGATGACCGCGCAGGCGGCGATGGCGGGGTGGGCCACGGCGGCGTTTTCAAGGTCGATCGAGCTGATCCATTCGCCGCCCGATTTCACCAGATCCTTGGCCCGGTCGCGCACGATGAGGCGCCCGGCTGCGTCCACGGTGGCCACGTCGCCGGTGCCGAACCAGCCCTCGGCATCCATGGCGGCCCGACTGGCCTCTTCGTTATCGTAATAGCCTGAGATGATTGTATTGCCGCGCACGAAGAGTTCTCCGGTTGTCTGCCCGTCATGGGGCAGGATGTTGCCGTCGTCATCCACCAGCTTGAATTCCACCCCGAAGAGGCGGTACCCCGCTCCGATCTTGGCGTCGATGCGGGCGTCGAAATCAGCCCCCCGCACCCAGCCGGGCAGGATGCCGCGGGTGCCGATGGGGCTCATTTCCGTCATGCCCCAGGCCTGGTTGACGTTGATGCCCATCTCCTCGAATGCGGCGATCATGGAGCGCGGTGCAGCCGATCCGCCGACCACCAGGTCCTCAAAGCCCCGGGGCGGACAGCCTTGTGTCTCGATCTCGGCCTGCAGGCCCGCCCAGACGGTGGGCACACCCCAGGCGGAGAACACCTCTTCTGTGTCCATCAGCCTGTAAAGGCTGGCCCCGTCGAGTTGTGCGCCGGGCATCAAGATGCTCATGCCCGCCAGCGGCGCCGTATAGGGCATCCCCCAGGCGTTGACGTGAAAAAGCGGGACGACAGGCAGAACCTTGCGGCCGGCGCGCAGGCTTTGCGGGTGTCCCGCCACGACCATCAGCGCGTGCAGCACCGTGGAGCGGTGGGTATAAAGCGCGCCCTTGGGATTGCCAGTGGTGCCGGAGGTGTAGCACAGCCCGGCGGCGGTATCCTCGGGGAAGGTGGGCCAGTCGAAACCGGTGGGCTGCGGGGAAAGCAGATCTTCGTAGCAGGCCACATCGAGGCCGGTTTCGGGCATATGCGCGGCATCGGTCATCACGACGATGCGCAGCCCGTCGGGCAGATCCTCGCGCATGGCCTCTAGCAGGGGCAGCAGGCTGATATCCACGAAGATCATGCTGTCGCCCGCGTGGGTCAGCATATAGGCCATCTGCTCGCGCGGCAGGCGGGGATTGATGGTATGGCAGATCGCGCCGATGCCGGAGATACCGTAGTAGAGTTCGAAATGGCGGTAGCCGTTCCAGGCCAGTGTCGCGATCCGGTCGCCGGGCCGCACGCCAAGGTCCTGCAGCGCATGGGCCAGTTGCCCCACGCGGCCAAGGCAGTCGGGATAGGTTATGCGGTGGATGTCGCCCTCTTCGCGCACCGACACGATCCCCTGGTCCGGGAAGGCCTCGGCGGCGTAGGTCAGGATGTCGATGATCCTCAGGGGCCGGTGTTGCATCATGCCTTGCATGGGCGGGCGCTTTC
>JANSYB010000697.1 GCA_024742655.1 Paracoccaceae bacterium
ACCGTGCGCCCCTCGGCCGCGCTGCGGTTCTGGAAGCGCGTGCCCGACATCAGCACGGTGATCGGGCAGGACCCCAACGTGGCCTTCAAGATCGGCATCGGCGAGGTGCCTCTTTTGCACCAGGTGACCTTTTCGATCTGGCCCAATGCCAGTGTCATGGCCGAGTTCGCCCGCCATGACGGCCCGCATGCCCGCGCCATTCAGGCCGTGCGCGATGGCAACTGGTTCAACGAAGAATTATATGCGCGCTTCAATATCGTCGGCGACAGCGGTACGTGGGATGGTAAGAAACCACTGGCGCATCTCGGGATGACTACATGACTGCACCTTTCCCCTTCTCGGCCATCGTCGGCCAGGACGACATGAAACAGGCCCTGATTCTGACCGCCATCGACCCCGGTCTGGGCGGCGTACTGGTCTTTGGCGATCGTGGCACCGGCAAATCCACCGCCGTGCGCGCGCTGGCCGCGCTGCTGCCACCCATCCAGGCGGTCGAGGGCTGCCCGGTGAATGCCGCCACCCCCGAGGATTGCCCGGACTGGGCCAATGTCCCCTCCACCACCATCATCGAGCGGCCCACCCCGGTTGTCGACCTGCCGCTCGGCGTGACCGAAGATCGCGTGACCGGCGCGCTGGATATCGAACGCGCGCTGACGCAGGGCGAAAAGCATTTCGAACCCGGCCTGCTGGCGCGCGCCAACCGCGGCTATCTCTATATCGACGAGGTCAACCTGCTGGAGGATCACATCGTCGACCTGCTGCTCGACGTTGCCCAATCGGGTGTCAACGCCGTCGAACGCGAGGGGCTGTCGATCCGCCACGCGGCGCGCTTCGTGCTGGTCGGCTCCGGCAACCCAGAGGAGGGCGAACTGCGCCCGCAACTTCTGGACCGGTTCGGCCTTTCGGTCGAAGTGACCTCGCCCACGGATATCGAACAGCGCATCGAGGTGATCCGCCGCCGCGACGCCTATGAAAGCGACACGGATGCCTTCATGGCCCATTGGCAGGCCGAAGATGCCAAGGTGCGCGACGCCATCCTGGCCGCGCGCGACAGGTTGCGCCAAACCGACAGCCCCGAGGCGATCCTGAAGGATTGTGCCGGTCTGAGCCTGGCACTTGGCTCGGACGGGTTGCGCGGCGAGTTGACCCTGCTGCGTGCAGCGCGCGCACTTGCGGCCTTCGACGGGGCCGCGGCGATCACCCGCGATCACCTGCGCGCCGTGGCGCCACTGGCACTGAGCCACCGGTTGCGGCGCGACCCGCTGGACGAGGCGGGATCGGTCGCGCGGGTCACGCGCACCGTCGCGGACGTGCTGGGATGACAGGCCACGATCCCGACGCCCACCGGATCGAACGGGCGCTGGCGGCGCTGGCGGTCGATCCCGGCGGGCTGGGCGGGATCACGCTGCGCGCCCGCATGTGCCCGGCGCGACAGGCTTTTGAGACGGCCCTGACGCATTTTCCCGGCCCCCGGCGCCGCATTCACCCGGCGATTACCGATACGCAGCTTTTCGGGGGGTTGAACATCGCGGCCTCGCTGGCCGAGGGGCGACCTGTCAGCGATGCGGGTCTTCTGGATCAGCCGGGTCTGATCGTCCTGCCCATGGCCGAACGCAGCACGCCCGGCCTGGCCGCGCGGCTGGCGCAGGTGATGGATGCCGGGCGCGGGCATACCCTGATCCTGCTGGATGAGGGGGCC
>JANSYB010000047.1 GCA_024742655.1 Paracoccaceae bacterium
CCGATATCCACCGCACCCTGATGAATGCACAATTGCCCGGTGGCCGTCAGCCCGACCCGGATCGTCGAGGGATTCGGAATGGCCGTGTTGCCGCACCCGTACCAGCAGGATGCAACACCCACCCCGTGCCGAATATGGCTGCCCTCGGCATTGCGGGCCTTGGCACGCGCAAGCGCCTCGGCCCAAGGGTCCACCAGCGCATCCAGACAGGCCGCGATCCCCACCCCTTGCAGCACCTGGCCACAGACCGTGGGCTGCCCGTCCCGCAGCGCGTTGACGCGGCGGAAGTCCAGCCGATCGATCCCGGCCTTGTCGGCCAGCTCGTCATACATGGTTTCCTGCAGGATCGCCGCCTGTGGCACGCCGAACCCGCGAAAGGCCCCTGCAATCGGAAGGTAGCTGTAATTCGCCCGCGCCTCGGCATGATAATCGGGCACGTAATAGGGGCCTGACGCGTGGACGGGAACGCGACCCGCCACGGTCGGGCCCCAGCTGGCATACGCACCCGTATTGAAATCGCCGTCGAACATCATTCCGGTGACCCGGCCCTGCGCATCCGCGCCAATACGACCTGTCATCACCGATGGGTGGCGCTTGGTTGTCGAGGCCATCGATTCCGCCCGTGAATAGATCATACGCGCGGGCCGCCCTGTCTTGAGCGCGACAAGGCCGATCAAAGGCTGCAAAGACACGTCCAGCTTGGCGCCGAACCCGCCGCCTGCCGCCGCGGGAATGACGCGAACACGCTCCGGCGGAAGGCCGAGGATCTTCGCGGTGTCATCCCGATCCATGATCGGCGCCTGCGTACAGGCCTGGATGCATAGCGTGTCGCCCTCCATCCAGGCCACGCCGGCCTCTGGCTCGATATAGGCATGTTCGATATAGGGCGTCTCCATCCGCCCCTCGACCACCAGATCCGCCCGGGCAAGCGCAGCAGTGGCATCGCCCCGGGACACCCGGCCAGTAATCAGGATATTGTCCGGATGGCCCTCATGCACCGGGGTGTCGGGCGACTCCTCGCACCATGTCACAGGCAGGTCGGTCAGGTCCAGCGCCTCGACCACGCTCAGCTCACCGGCGACAAGAGCAACGGCCTCGCCCTTCAGTCGGGCGCGGCGCTCTGCCAGCGCCGGTTGATCGGCAAAGGCCGGGATCACGCCAAAGCGATTGACCCCCGGCAAATCGGCAGCGGCGAAAACGTGAACGCCCTGCGCCGCGGCCCACCCCTCAAGGTCTCCAAACTCAAACCGTGCGGGGGCGTATGGTGCGCGCACGGCCCGTACCAATAGCGCCCCCTCGGGCGCATGATCGGCACCATAAACCTCGGTTCCGTCCACCTTGGGACCGCCATCCAGACGCTCGACCGGGGCCCCCACCGCCGCGCCGGCATCGGGCATCGCCGGGGCCGCGCCCGGGGCGGCGTCCAGAACCGCGTCGATGATCTTGGCATAGCCAGTGCACCGACACAGAACACCGCCCAACGCCTCTTCGACCTCGGCGCGGGCCGGGGCGGGGGTATCGCGCAGAAAGGCAACCGCCGTCATCAGCATCCCCGGTGTGCAGATGCCACATTGCGCCGCCCCGTGGCGCAGGAATGACGCCTGCAACGCCCCGCGCAAGCCCTCAATCGTCTCGACGGACCGCCCCGCCACCTGCGCCAGTGGCGTCAGGCAGGCACAGACCGGCGCGCCGTCCAGCAAGACGGTGCAGGCCCCGCAATCGCCCGCGTCACATCCCACCTTCGTGCCGCGCAGGCCCAGACCCTCGCGCAGAACCTCGGACAAGCGTCGTGCCGGGTCCGCCGGCAGGGAAAACGTGGCCCCATTGACGGTAACCGACATCGTTTCGACCGGGCGATTCATGTCGAACCCTCCGCAAGATCCGACAAGGACCGGCGCACCAGTTCGCCCGCCGCATGCCGGCGATACGCCGCATCGGATCGGATATCGGCAATCGGTGCAAGGGCCGGCGCAACCAGATCGTCCTCTGCCAGATCAGCCGCAGACTGCAGCGGTTGGCCAACCAGCGCCTGTTCCAATGCCGGCAGGCGCACGGCGACGGCACTGCACGCGCCGACAGCCACGGCCGCCTGCCTGACAAGGCCTGAATCGACCACCAGTCGCGCCGCCACCATTGCAATGGAAATCACGAGGTATCTGCGCGCGCCCAGTTTCCGGAACCGCGAGCGGCCTGCGCACGCGTCCCCCGGGACATGTACGGCGACGACCATTTCCCCCGGCAAAAGCGCCGTCTTGCGCACACCGGTGATGAAATCCGACAGTGCCAAGCGGCGTACACCCGCGCCCGAAGCAAGCTCGACTTGCGCGTCAAGGGCCAGAAGGCATGGCACACCATCCGCCGCCGGCGAGGCATTGCACAAGTTACCCGCAATCGTCCCGGCATTCTGAATCTGAACCGATCCCACCTCGCGCGCCGCCTGTTTGAGCATGTCAAACGCCATTGGCAGCTCCGCGCGGATAACGTCCGTCCAAGTGGTCGCCGCCCCGATCCGGATCCCGTCATCCGTCACGCGTATGCCACGCAATGCGCCAATCCCGGTGACGTCCAGCACCGGGCCATCCAAACTGCGTGCAGATGTCGCCGGAAACAGATCGGTACAGCCCGCGGCGACACGCGCCCCGGTTTCATTCAGGATCGTCAAGGCATCGTCCAGTTTTTCAGGCCGGTAATACGCGCCCAAGGTCTTCTCTCCATGCTATGCCCGGGCCGATGGTGCGGCACGGGCTTTGATCCTGTCAACGCGCCCTTGAGCCGAAGGCACCCGGTTAAACGCCGACATACCGGTCGACGATGGAATGATCGGCGCGCAGCGCCTCGGCGTCCAGTGTCTCGCCGTTTCGACCGTTCTCGATAAAGGCCACACGGTCTGCAACGGACAGAACCGCATCGACCCGCTGTTCCACCAGCAGAATCGCAACGCCCGTATCCCGCATTTTCACGATGACCTGCCGAATCGCCTCGATCATCGAGGGTTGCAGCCCCTCTGTCGGCTCGTCCAGCAAAAGAGCCTTGGGCCGCAGACACAGCGCACGCGCCGTGGCGAGCATCTGCTGCTCTCCGCCGGAAAGGGTCTGTGCGGGCTGGTCCATGCGTTCGCGCAACCGAGGAAACAACTCCAGAACCTCCTCCAGAACCTCGGGGCCGGACTTGCGCACCTGCAATCCGATCTCGAGGTTCTGCGCCACGCTGAGACCTGTGAACAGGCGCCGGCCCTGCGGGATGTACCCGACCCCGGCCCGCGGCACTTCATGGGGGGGCAGGCAACTGATCTCCTGTCCGTCCAGCGTTATGCGCCCGGACATCAATGGCAGCAGACCCATGATCGTCTGCATCGTCGTGGTCTTGCCCGCGCCGTTGCGGCCCAGCAGGCAGAGGATCTCCCCCGGTGCGACGGACAGGGACAGATCGCGCAACACCTGCGCGGCACCATATCCCGAATTGATGGCCTCGAGCGTCAGCATCACCCGGTCCCCAGATAGGCCGCTTGCACGGCATCGTTTTCGTGTATTTCCTGCGGTGTTCCCTCGGCCAGAACCTCTCCGAAGTTCAGCACCGTGACCCGGTCGGCGGTTTCCATGACCACTTTCATGTTATGCTCGATCAGAAGGATCGTCGTCTCACCGGCCAAATCGCGGATCAGCGCCTTGAATCCGTCGATCTCCCCCTCGGAAAGGCCCTGTGTCGGCTCGTCGAGGATCAGCAGGCGGGGCCGCTGCGCAAGCCCCATGGCGATCTCGAGCAGGCGTTGATGCCCATAACTGAGATTGCCGGCCTCTTCGTCGGGCGCCTCGGTCAGGCCGACGCGGTCCAACGCCTCCGACACGGCCGCGTCAACCTCTTGCCCGTGCAGCCGGCGGCGCGCTGCCAACGCCACGTTTTCGGCCACTGGCAGCCGGGGAAAGACCGAGGTGATCTGGAACGTGTAGGCCATGCCCAGCATGATCCGTTTATGCGCGGGCAGAGCGGTGATATCGACCCCGTCGAAACTGACTGTCCCTGATGTCGGCGCAATGCGGCCGCAGATCATCCCGACAAGCGTGGTCTTGCCCGCACCGTTCGGGCCGATCAGGGCCCGGATTTCGCCCTTGGGCAGATCGAAGTCGACATTGGTGACAGCGTGCAGCCCACCGAACGACTTGGACAGCCCCCGCGTGGACAGCAGCGTCATGGCAACCACCTCCAGACACGGCGCCGCAGCTCTCCGGTCAGGCCCTGCGGAGCGAAAAGCGTCAACGCCACCAGCACCACACCCGCGATCAGCATGTAGGCGGTGGTGATCCCCGAACTCAGATCAATAAGGTAGAACATGAACAGAGTGCCCACAAACGGCCCAAGCACAGTGCCCGCCCCCCCCAGAAGGACCCAGAGCAGCGGAAAGATCGAATATTGCACGCTGGCAAAGCTGGCCCCGGCATAGCCGAAGAGCAGACCGTAAAACGCCCCCGCCGCGGCCGCAATCGTGCCTGAAATCACCATCGCCGTCAGTTTGTGGGCAAAGGTGTCATAGCCCAGCATGCGCACCCGTTCCTCATTCTCGCGGATCGCGACGAGTGTCCGTCCGAAGGGCGCCCGCACCAACCAGAGACTAATCAAAAGGCAGATACCGAACAGCCCCCAGGCCGCAAAGTATCGGTTCGTGGGGTCGCTCAGGTCGATCCCCCACAGGACACGCTGTGCCTGCTGGATGACAAAGCCTTCGTCACCGCGCGTATATTCCCCGAAATACAGGATCGTCAGATACCCCGCCTGCGCGAACATCAGCGTAACGATCATGAATGCCACACCCGCCGTTCGCAGCGCCAGAAGCGCAAGCGCCCCCGACACCAGGGCACCGGCGACAAGACCAACCAGCAGCGCGGGCGCCGGCGTGAACCCGGCATGCTGGATCGTCAGGCCCATCCCGTACATGCCGGCCGCGAAAAACAATGCATGTCCAAGGCTCAGCAGGCCGGTGTAGCCGAACAGGATATTGTACCCCACCGCGTAGGTGGCCAACACCATGATCCGCGCAAGATTGCCATGATGATAGGCCGGCAAGACGAACTGCAGAACGAAGAGCAGCACCAGCAACCCGCCATGCAGGATCAGGATACGCTGCGTTTCACTCATGCGGTGCGTGTCCCGAACAGGCCCTGCGGGCGAAATACAAGAACGAGACCGACCAGCAGTGTCGCCAGAATCTTGGCCAGCGTGGGCGAGAAGAAGACCGAGATGATCCCGTCACTCAACCCGATGAAAACGGCGGCCAGAACGGTGCCCGGCAGGCTGCCCAGACCGCCGATAATGACCACGATGAAACTGAGCAGAAGCGGATCGGCCCCCATCAGGTAATGCGCCTGCTGAATGGGTACGATCAGAACCGCGGCCAGGGCGGCCAGCCCGGCGCCGATACCGAAGACCAGCGCATAAACACGCTCGACCGGGATACCGAAAGCAAGCGCCATGTCCCTGTCCGCCTGGGTCGCACGCATCAGGAGGCCGATGCGCGTGCGCGTCATCATCGCCCAGACACCGCACAAAACCACCGCCGCCGCGCCGATCACGGCCAGCTTGTAGGTCGTTGTGCTCAGACCCCAGGGAAAATAGAATTCGAACCCCTTCTCGCCCCATTCGAACCAGGGCAGTGCGATCCGTTGGTTGAACGGCGCCTCGACCGGGCGCGCCTCGGGGCCATAGGTCATCAGCGTCAGCTGCTGGATGATGTATAACAGCCCGATCGTGGCGACGATCGTGCGTTCCGGATCATAATCTATACGCTTCAGTATGGTCATGTCCGCCGCAACGGCGATTGCGCCGACAAGAAGTGGCGCCAGGACAAGTGCGGCAACGAACCCGATGGCAGGATGCCCCCCCATGGCATGCGCCACGTACCAGGCGATAACCGCACCCAACATGAAGAATTCGCCATGCGCGATATTGACCACCCGCATCACGCCGAAAACCAAAGACAGACCGACCGCGGTCAGCGCAAGCACCGCCGCGGTCACCGACCCCTCAAGCGAGGCCAGAAGAATATAGGGACCGAGTTCCATGACGCCTCAAACCGTGTCACGCGAAAAGCCACGAAAATTCTGCGAATCTTCCAGATGGACTTTTCGCAGAAAATGCGTGGGCCCGAATGCTCCGCTCAAAGCGGTTGCGTGGTGTAATCCACTTCATCGGGGTAGAACGTATCTTCGATCGAGGTCGTGTGCACCTTGACCAGTTTCCCGCCCTCGACGCGGCTGATGTATTGGTGGCCGAAAACCTGGTGGGTCTTGCCGTTGAATACCTTGGCCCCCTGCGGATGCGCCCGGCTTTCCGGCATATCGCTCATCGCCTCCACGGCCTCGATCAGGGCGGCACGGTCGCCCGGCCCCTGATAGCCTGCGGCCTCCATCCCGGCCTTGATCACATACAGCGTTTCCCAGCAGCCGAACATGTGGGCGTAGGTCGAGATATCGGTCGGATCGCTGACCGAGGCACCCCGTTCGTTGACCCCAACCGCCGCGCGGTAGAACTTGTCATGCTCACTCTGGTCGCCCTGCGCGTGGCGCGGCATACCTTCCCAGAAATACGTCCCTTCGAGAAACTCAAGGCCCGGGCTGTCGATCGCCACCGCCTCAAGGCTGTCGATGAAACCGAACATTTCAGGCCGGCTCGGCCCAAAGAATTCGCCCAGTTCCTTGACGAACGTCAGAACCGCAGGCCCCACCATCACGTGATAGAGAACCTCGGTGTCGCGCGGAATCTTGGGGAAATACTTAGTGAAAGAGGTCTCCGCAGGCGGGATCGCGATATGTTCCAGAACCTCGCCCCCCTGCGCCTCGATCGCGGCAGTGAAGAAATCACGGTGATCATGTCCGAAGGCGAAATCCGGGAACACCATCGTGACCTTCTTGCCGAGATTTTCAGCGACATAAGGCGCCATTGCCTGAACCTGGCTTTTCACATCCGTGATTCCGGGCTGGAGCGTGTAGCGGTTCAGCATGCCACTGGCCACGTGGTGACCTTCGGAAACGACGAAATACGGCAGCTTCAGCTCTCCGGCGCGCGGCGCGGAGCCGATCACCACATGGCTGAACAACGTCCCGAAGCCGACATCGCAATTATGCTGGGTGGCGAACTTTTCGACCACCTCGGCCCCGCGTTTCGGGTCGGTGCCGTCATCCTCGGCCACGATCTCGACCATGCGGCCATTGATACCGCCATTCTCGTTGATCAGTTTCACCGCCGCCTCGGTCGTCCGGCCGTACCAACGACCATAGGCCGCCCCGATCCCGGTGCTGTGCTGCTGAAAGCCGATCTTGATGGGCTCCGAACTCTGGGCCTGTGCAAAACGCGCCCAGAGAGGCATTGTCGCTGCCCCGGCGGCGGCACCGGCCATGGTCTTCAACGCGCCACGACGCGTCGTGTCCTTGATAAGTTTGGTCATTGCGAACACTCCCTGTTGCAAATCCAGGTGCCGTTATCCGGCTTTATGTCCTTGATCCTGAGAGGCTTCGCCATGTTTGTCCAGCCTTTTGGCCCCTACAGCCCACGCGGTGAGGCCAGAAGCCAGAGGCCGAAAAAAGTATAGGCAACCATGAACAGTGCCAGAGGGGCCTGTCCCAACACCGCCCGGCGCGTGCTTCCCGTGTCGCGCACAGCCAGGGCATGGGCCAACAGAATGGCGATCACATGGCCCACCACAACGGCACCCGCCTGCGCCAGCCAGATGACCTTGACCGTGCCCGGCGTATTGAAAAAGCCGGTGGTCACATAAAAATCCTCGAGACCCAGAAGATGCGCGCCGGTGTTCATCGGATCGTCTAGAAACTGCACGACGTATTGTCCGTCCACCATCGCTGCCGTCAGGTAATGCGCAACGTGATAGCCCAATGCAATCGGCAGGATCGAGGGCGCGAAAAGGCAAATCGCCTCGCGCAGGCTGCGCCCGGTCCCTGCCAGCCGTTCGCCCAGCCATAGACTGGCAGCGAACACGCCCAATAGGGCGGCATTGGCGACGAACAGCCCGATGAGATTCTGCGTCACCACGGCGGAACGGCCCGGGAACTCCAACGGGTTGAGGCCCAGAAAACCGATCCACCAGAACGTCTCGTTCAAGCCGTCGAAACTGCCGGTCCCCAGAAGGATCACCATGAACAACGCCAGCACAAGGGACGGTGCCGGGCGCCTCAGAATTTGCCAGCCCGGCAGGCCCGCGGCCAGACGCCCGCGCGCGCGCCCCAAAAGGCCCATCCGCGCATAGGCGCGCATCAGCACCGTCAATGCCTCGGCCCGCACCATCCAGACAGGGCCGAACAGAACCAGGCCCATGAGGGTGAAATACCAGTAAAAGCCCGCGATCGTGGCCAGGCGGGCGGGATCGGTCGGCGCGATATCGGCCAGCAGGAAACCGGCAAAGCCAATAAAGGATACCAGCGCCGGCCAATGTCCCAGCCAGCGCGGATATCGAAGTGGCGCACGCAGCCCCGTGGCAAGACGCAACAGCGCGCCAACACCCGTCCACGGATTTGTCCAGCGCCAGTGATTGCCCAGGATGCCCTGCAGCGACACCATGAAGATCCACCAAACGGTCCAGACAAACAGCGGCATCGGGTTGACCAGCGGGTCGCGCGGCCCGGTCAGGCCCCGCCAGACGAGGAATACCATGACACCGGTCGCCACAAGACTGGTGAGATGGCGCAGCCGCAACCGCGGCAGGCTGAACAGCGGAACGGTGCGAAAAAGGGCCTCCCCCGCGCCGGGGGGCAAGACCGCCAGCAAAACGATTGTCAGCGCGACGCTGGCGACGCCGGCCGTGATATAGATATCTGTCGGCAGTAGCAGAACGAACCCCTGCTCCGACGCATGCGCGAAGGCCAGACCCGCACTGACCGTCAAGAGAATCGCCGATGAAAGCCAAGTCTTCATTTTTGCCCTCGCCCGTGACGCCTCAGGTTACCGCAGGCACCGGTGGACGGAAGGGGCAAATTGCCGCCAGCCCGTCAGGTCACCCCTCAACCTCCCCGACAACGGACCCTCGGATCGCAATGGTTTGCGCACCGCGTGGCCCGCGCGCTATGACGCTTCAACCACATCAGGCGCGCGGCGGCACCACACCCATGGCCGCGAGACGTTCGAAAAACCCAAGCACCTCTTGCTCGGTGGCCCGCTCCACCGCGCCGTCGCGCACCGCCTCTATGCTCCAGACCCAGCTTTGCGCCGGATCATCCCGCATCGCCCAGCCGGGAAACATCCGTTC
>JANSYB010000508.1 GCA_024742655.1 Paracoccaceae bacterium
CGGAACTGGGCCAACGGCCCTTTGTGGTGCACGGGGCGACCCCGCGCCATGCCGGGCCATTTCTCGATACGCTCGGCGGGGCGGCGACGGCACATGCCTGCCCGCGCGAACCGGATCTGGACATGCTACTGGGCGCGCTGACCGCAGCGCGCGCGGCGGGGGCGGATTGCGTGGTGGCCATCGGGGGTGGCGCCGCTATCGACCTGGGCAAGGCGGTGGCCGGGCTGCTGCGCACCCAATGCGATCCGCTGGATCACCTGGAGGTCGTGGGCAAGGGCCTGCCCCTGACCACACCGCCCGCACCCTTCATGGCCGTACCGACCACGGCAGGCACGGGCGCGGAGGTGACAAAGAACGCCGTCATCGGCGTGCCGGACCATCGCCGCAAGGTGTCGCTGCGCGATCAACGGATGCTGGCGGATATCGCGCTGGTCGATCCGGAACTGACCGACGACACGCCGCTGGATATCACGCTGGCCTCGGGCCTTGATGCCATCACCCAGGTGATCGAGCCCTATGTCTCATCCCGGGCCAATCCGATGACCGACGCGCTGTGCCGGGATGCCATCCCGCGCGGATTGCGCGCGCTTGATCACCTGATGAAGGACGAAGACCCGGACGCCCGCGATGACATGGCGCTGGTCAGCCTGTTCGGCGGGCTGGCACTGGCCAATGCGGGGCTGGGCGCGGTGCATGGGTTGGCGGGTGTGATCGGGGGCGTTGCCCCCCGCGCCCCGCACGGCGCCGTGTGCGGGGCGTTGCTGCCCTATGTCATGGCGGCGAATTTCGCCGCCTGCGGGCGTGACAGCCTACAGGCCCGGCGCCTTGCAGAGGTGCGTGTGTCCATCGGGGAATCGCTTGGCACGGCCGATCTGGCCACATGGAGTGCCAAGCATGGCCTGCCTCGGCTTGGCCAGATGGGGGTGTCGCCAAAGGATCACGCGACGATCGCACAGCAGGCGCAGGCGTCGAGTTCCATGAAGGCCAATCCCGTTGCGCTCTCGGTGGATATCCTGACCCAGGTCTTGCAGGCGGCGGGGTAGGTTCACGCCTCCCAGGTGACCTGCCCGCCGCAGATCGTCAGCGCGGCGCGCGCCTTGCCCAGAGCATCGGTGTCCAGCGCCTCCAGATCATGCGACATCACGACGACATCAGCCATCAGGCCCGGCGTCAGGCGACCCTTGCGATCCTCGTTGAATTCGACCCAGGCGTTGCCGGCGGTATAGCTTTCCAGCGTTTCCATCAGGGTGTTGGCACGCCCCTCCCAGCCCGGCAAATCGACCGGGGCAAGGGCGGCGCGTACGTTGGGCATCACGTCGACGGCGATCACGGGCCAGTCGGTGGAAAACACCATTCGCGCGCCACTGTCACGGATCGCGCGCCACGCGAAGGCGCCGGGCAACTGGTGGTCATGCAACAGCGCATCCATACCCGCCGCGGGAAAGATCCCGCCAAGCGGCGAATGACCCGGCTGCATCGAGGCGACCACGCCCAATTCGGCGAAACGAGGCAGGTCGTCGGGGTGCAGCACCTCGATATGCTCGATCCGGTGGCGCGCGTCACGCTTGCCGTTGGCCTTTTGCGCGGCCTCGTACCCGTCCAGTGTGCGTCGGTTGGCCAGATCACCGATCGCGTGCGTGGCCAGTTGAAAGCCCATCGCATCGGCCCGGATACAGGCCGCGTTGAACTGGTCGGCCTCGAACACCGCGTCACCCACGTGATCTGTCCCGGGATAGGGTTGCAGCATCAGGGCGGTCTTGCTTTCGGTGACGCCGTCCATGAACATCTTGACCCGGTTGCACCACAGCCGGTCGCTCTGAAACGTGTCACGCATGTAGGCCGCCTCTTCGAAGCGGTCGATCGGATCGTTGGTCTTGTAGTGAAACGGCACCTCGGTCCGGCAGATCAACTCGCCGGCCTGCTCCATCTCGTGCAACAATTCCATCTGGTAGATATTGCCGTCCATGTTATGCAGCCCAGTGATCCCGTGGCTGGCGCAGTGTTTCAGGCCCCGGTTGATCGCCGTGCGGTCCAGGGCCCGGTCGGCCGCGGGTGGTTCCGGCACGGGATTGGCCCCGGTGATCAGCCCGGCCAGATCGCGCCCGGCGTGGCGCGTCAGGCGCAGAACCGGCGCATAGGCCGATGGCTCCTGCAGCTCACCCGTGGCCAGTCCGTCCGCGCCCATGACAATCTGCGCGCCCTTGTCGACCGGCCCGCCCTGCAGGATGCCGGCCAGCTCCAGTGCCTGGGTGTTGGCCCAGATCGTGTGGTGATCGGGGGCAAAGACGGCAAACGGGCGATCAGGCATGATCCGGTCAAGGTCGTGGCGCGTCGTGGCATGGCCGGGGGCGATCAGCGCGTAATCGGCCTGCACCGCAAACAGCACCTGATCGTCGGGGCAGTCCAGAGACCATTGCCGGGCGGCGGCGGTCACGGCCTCCTCTCCGGTCACGCCGTAGAGGTCAAGATATCCCATCTCCACCGACCCCGCGAACAGGTGCACATGGCTGTCGATGAAGCCCGGCAGAACCGTTGCGCCTGCCGCATCCACCACCCGCGTTCCGGGCCCGGCGAGGTCACGTATCTCGGCCGTGGATCCCACCGCCAGAATGGTCCCGCCGCTCAGGGCAAGGGCCTCCGCCCGCGGCATGACGCTGTCGAAGGTGATCAGTTTGCCGTTCAAGATAACGATGTCCGGTGTGCGGCTCATGTCCACCTCCCTGCCTGTCGAATTTGGTC
>JANSYB010000524.1 GCA_024742655.1 Paracoccaceae bacterium
CCCCGCCGATGCATCAATGCCGATCCTGACCATTCTGGCCTCGGGCATGCTGGCCGTCAGCACGTTTTCCCTGAACGTGATGGTCACCGCGCATCACGCCGCGGCCAACCAGGCGACCCCGCGGGCACACCGGATCCTTCTAGCGGACACCACGACACATTCGGTTCTGGCCACCTTCATCGGGGCCTTCGTCTATGCGCTGAGCGCCATCATCCTGATAAAGGCGGGTCTGAAAGATGCCGATTCCTCGGTCACGGTCATGGCGGTGACGGTCGTGGTCGTGGTGCTGGTCATTCTCGCCATGCTGCGATGGATCGACCATCTCAGCGATCTGGGCAGCATGGATGCCACCCTGCGCGAAACAGAGGCCGAGGCGCGCGACAGCCTGATGCACACGCGCGCGGTCCCGGCCCTGGGCGCCTGCCCCATGACCGAACAGACGGTCCTTCCCACCGATGCCATCGCCGTGCCCGCGCCACAGTCGGGATACCTGCAATACGTCGATCTGCCCCGGATCAGCGAGGCCATGCAGGACGACGCGGGCCGGCTTTATCTGCATGTGCCGCCCGGTCGCTTCGTTCTGCAGGGTCAGCCGATCGCCTATGCCCATGGCCTCGACGAGGACACGGTGCGCATGGTGCAATCCGGCATGGGCCTCGGTCAGTACCGCACCTTCGAACAGGACGCGACCTATGGCCTGCTTGTCTTGTCCGAGATCGCCTCAAGGGCCCTGTCACCGGGCATCAACGATCCCGGCACGGCCATCGATGTCATCGCACGACAGGAGCGGCTGCTGTGGCAGTGGGCGACCACGCCACATGAGGAAACCGAGTCGCGCTTTCCCAAGGTCTTCGTTCCCGCACTCCGGCCCGGCACGCTGATCGACAGTGCATTCGCCAGTACATCGCGGGATGGCGCGGACAAGATCGAGGTCGTGCTGCGCCTTCTGCATGCGCTGCGGGCGCTGGCCACGGGGCCGGATGAAGACCTGGCGCGTGCCGCGACAGAGATGGCCAGGCGCACCCGCGATCATGCCGAGGCCGCACTGGTGCTGGAGGAAGACCGCGCCGCGATGCGCCGCGCCTATGAGGCCGACGGGGCCTTCATTCCTTCGCCCTGATCCGCTGCAGCAGCGGCAGAACCTGCGCCATGTCGGGCCCATGCCCCTGCCCTGTCAGCGCCTTGCGCAGCGGCATGAACAGCGCCTTGCCCTTGCGCCCCGTCGCCTCTTTGACGGCGGTCGTCCACGCGCCCCATGTGTCGGTGTCATGCGGCCCCTCGGGCAGCATGTCCATCGCCTGAGCGATGAAGGCGGCATCCTCGTCCTCGATCACCGGCTCGGCCCCGTCGCGGAACAGAGTCCACCAGCCCTCAAGGTCATGCAGGGTGGTGATGTTGTCCCGCGCCACAAGCCAGAAGCGTTCTCCGAGATCCCCGGGCACGCCAATGTCAGCGATCTTGTCGGCCACGTCGGCATAGTCCAGCGATTGCAGGTGGTGCGCCGTCAGCGGGAACAGATCGGCGGCATCGAATTTCGTCGGCGCCGCCCCGAAACGCGAAATGTCGAACCCTTCGATCAACTCGTCCATGGAACTGCGTAACTCAACCGGGTCGGCCGAGCCGAGCCGCGCCATCAGCGACAGCAGCGCCATCGGCTCCACGCCTTGCGCGCGCAGGTCGCGCAGGGAAAGCGTGCCGAGGCGTTTGGACAGCGAATCGCCCTGCGGGCCGGTCAGCAGGGAATGGTGGGCAAAGGACGGCACGGTCCCGCCCAGCGCCGCGATGATCTGGATCTGCGTGGCGGTGTTGGTCACATGGTCCGAGCCGCGCACCACATGTGTGACGCCCATTTCCGTATCATCCACGACCGAGGCCAGCGTATAGAGCACCTGACCGTCGCCCCGGATCAGCACCGGGTCCGACACGCTGGCCGCGTCGATCGACGTATCGCCAAGGATGCCGTCGGTCCACTCGATCCGCTCCTGGTCCAGCTTGAAACGCCACACGCCATCGCCGCGCTCGGCGCGCAGCTTGTCCTTTTCCGCCTCGCTCAGGTTCAGCGCGGCCCGGTCATAGACCGGCGGCTTGCCCATGTTGAGTTGTTTCTTGCGCTTGAGATCCAGTTCCGTGGGCGTCTCGAACGCCTCGTAGAACCGGCCCATTTCGCGCAGGCGGTCGGCGGCCTCGGCATAGCGCTCAAGGCGGGCCGATTGCCGCTCCACCCGGTCCCAGTGCAGGCCCAGCCAGTCGAGATCCTGTTTGATCGCGTCGACATATTCCTCTTTGGAACGTTCCGGATCGGTGTCGTCGATCCGCAGGATGAAGGTGCCCCCGGCCTTGCGCGCGATGAGATAGTTCATCAGCGCGGTGCGCAGGTTGCCGACATGGATATATCCCGTGGGGGAAGGCGCGAAACGGGTGGTGGTCATGGGGTGTCTCCTGTTGGCGCGGGACATGTCACAGGCGCGGGTCTTTGTCCAGTTGCCGCGCGCCTAGCCATGGGTGGGCCAGACACGGTGTTCATCGTCGATGACAAAGGCATGGGCGTGCCGCCGCTTGCCGTGATGGGCGCGCAGATGCGGGTGGTCCGGCGGCAGGTCGGGATGCTCGTGCTCGATCACCTGCGGCGTGTCCGCGGGCCA
>JANSYB010000680.1 GCA_024742655.1 Paracoccaceae bacterium
ACGCGCATCGCCTCGGCCACTTCGAGTGCGTTGCCCGCCGCCGGGGCGAGCGGCTGATTCATGTCGGTGATCAGTGCGCTGCTCTGACAGCCCGCCGCATTCGCCGTGTCGACCAGGGAACGCGCGAGCGCCGTCGCCGCGGCCTGATCCTTCATGAACGCACCGGTGCCCAGCTTGACATCCAGCACCAGCCCTTCAAGCCCCGCCGCCAGCTTCTTGGAGAGGATCGACGCGGTGATCAGGTCGATGCTTTCGACCGTCGCGGTGACATCGCGGATGGCATAAAGCCGCCGGTCCGCCGGGGCCAGATCGGCCGTGGCCCCCGCGATCACGCACCCGGTCCGGTCGACGATTTGACGCAACCGCGCCTCTTCGAGGCCGGTTTGCACGCCCGGGATCGCCTCGATCTTGTCCAGTGTGCCGCCGGTGTGGCCAAGGCCGCGCCCCGAGATCATCGGGACGCGCGTGCCGCAAGCGGCCAGCGCGGGCGCCAGAACAAGGCTGACGCAGTCGCCGATCCCGCCGGTGGAATGCTTGTCGATCACCGGCGGTCCATCGCCCCAGTCAAGCGTCCGCCCGCTGTCGCGCATCGCCAGCGTCAGGTCGGTTCGCGTCTGCCCGGACACCCCCCTGAGCAGCACCGCCATGGCAAAGGCACCGACCTGCGCGTCGCTCACGGTGCCATCAGATACGCCCAGAACAAAATCGCCAAGTGCCTCCTTCGGCACCGGGTGGCCATCACGAACGGCGGCTATCACGGCGGCGGGCGTCACCTGTCTTCGGTGTCCATGTCGGCCTTGGCAAAGGCACCCGGCAACAAGTCTTGCAAGCTGGCCGTCCGGGTCAGGCCGGCGAGGTTTGCCATGGTCACGGGCGTTCGACCTGTGCCGAATTCCGCCAGCTTTTGACGGCAGCCGCCACAGGGCGTCACCGGCTCCGGGCTGTCGGCGATCACCGCGACGGCGGCGATTTCGACCTCGCCCGCGGCAATCATGGCCGCAATCGCCCCGGCCTCGGCGCAGGTTCCCTCGGGATAGGCGGCGTTTTCCACGTTGCAGCCCACGAAAATCCGGCCCGACGCCGCCTTGATCGCAGCGCCCACCTTGAAACCGGAATAAGGGGCGTAGGCGTGGTCTCGCACGGCACATGCCTGTTCGATCAGGTCCATCACGGGTCTTCCTTTTGACTTGCGCGCGGCGGATGCATCGCGCATTGAACCAGTCAAGATTGCGCGCAGCGCAACGCAGATGCAAGCTGCCGACGTCGCAACAGGCGGCCGGGGCACCAACGCAGCGCACGGAACGGATATTAGTTTAACGTTAAACTAATACAGTCAACGGAGGGGGCCATGACGGACACTCACAAAGAGAACCTGCGGCAGGCCGCGCTGATGTATCACGAGTTCCCGCAACCCGGGAAGCTGGAGATTCGCGCGACCAAGCCTTTGGCCAATGGCCGCGACCTGGCCCGCGCCTATTCACCCGGCGTGGCCGAGGCCTGCCTTGAAATCAAGGCCGATCCCGCCAATGCCAGCCGTTTTACCGCACGCGCCAATCAGGTCGCGGTGGTCACCAATGGCTCCGCCGTTCTGGGCCTGGGCAATATCGGTGCGCTGGCCGCCAAGCCGGTGATGGAAGGCAAGGCCGTCCTGTACAAGAAATGCGCCAATATCGACTGTTTCGATATCGAGCTGAATGAAAGCGACCCCGAGAAACTGGCCGAGATCGTCTGCGCGCTGGAGCCGACCTTCGGCGCGATCAACCTCGAAGACATCAAGGCGCCCGACTGTTTCATCGTCGAAAA